>NZ_JBHSRW010000038.1:0-16385 GCF_042659205.1 Leucobacter soli | reverse complement strand
TCGCGATCGTGTACCGGGCCGCGGTCGTCCTGAACGGAGTGATCGCCTGGCTCAACTATTTAACAGACACACCCTAGTGCCGATGCGTCGCGTTCCGCTCTCGTAGCGCTCGTTCCGGCTTCCTGCGCGTAGGATGGCAGCAGGGATGGATCGGCGAACGCTGATCAGGTCTGGGGGAAGTTCGCGACCCGGGCGGAGAAGCCGACATGAAGATCCTCATCGTTGAAGATGAAGAGCGCGTATCCGAGGTGCTCAGCGCGTTCCTGCGCCAAGCAGGCTACGAGACCGTCTGCGTGGCCGAGGGCGCCGCGGCTCTGGAGGCTCTCGGCTCGGACATCGAGGCCGTCCTCCTGGACCTCGGCCTGCCCGATATGGACGGGCTCGACGTCTGCCGGCGGATCCGCGGGTTCTCGGGCGTTCCGATCATCGTCGCGACGGCGCGGAGCCACGTCGAGGAGCGGATCCGCGGGCTCCACGCCGGCGCCGACGACTTCGTGGTGAAGCCCTACGACGTGAGGGAGCTGGTCGCGCGCATCGAGGCCGTGACCCGTCGCACGCGCCTGCTGCCGGCGGACTCGGACGAGGTGTCGGGTGTGGACGTCGACGGCGTGTACATCGACGTCATGAACCGGCTCGTGCTGGTGGACGGCGCCGCGGTCGAGCTCACCCCCAAGGAGTTCGACATCATCGCGGTCCTGGCGCGCTACCCGGGTGTCGTCGTTCCGCGGGACCGGATCATCCGCGAGGTCTGGGGCACGGACTGGAGCGGCTTCCGTCGTTCCCTCGAGGTGCACGTGGCCTCCATCCGGCGCAAGCTCGACCGCGCGTCGCTGATCGCGACCGTCCGAGGTGTCGGCTATCGATTGACTGGTGCCTGAGATGAAGCCTGGGTACGTTGTAGTCCTCGATCGAGACGATCGAGGCGCGCCCTACGAACAGCGAGAAATCGCTGTTCGCTTCACGAGCGCGGGAGTCGGCTATCGATTGACGGGTGCGTGACCCGTGCGCCGACGGCTCATCATCGTGTTCCTGGTGCCGATGGCGGCGATCCTGCTGGCGCTCGCGGGAGCCTACGCGTGGAGCGTCGCGAGAAGCATCCAGCAGGAGGTCTCGAACCAGCAGCTCAGCGACCTCAGCTACTTCCTCACCGGAACCCGACAGGCCCTGCGGGCGGGGAATCCCGCCATCGTCGAGAACGAGATGAGGCGATACAGCGATCTCTACGATGCCCAGATCGCCGTCTTCGATCGATCCGGCGCGCTGTGGGCCTCGGGAGGGCTGCGGCCGGGGACGCTCGACGAGGGGACCACGACCCTGATCGGGCTGGCGCTCTCCGGGCGCCGCAGCGAACCGCTCCCCGCCGTTCTGCCCTGGGAACTCGGCGAGACGACCCTGGTCGAGCCCGTCTTCGACGACGGCAATGCGATCGGAGCGATCCTGATCTCGGCGAGCGCGGAGACGCCGCGCAGCGAGATCCTCACGCACTGGACGCTTCTCGTCGCGGTCGTCGTGTTCATCATCCTGGTGCTGTTCCTCGCGGTGCTCCGTCTCGCTCACTGGGTATTGCGGCCGCTGCGACGGGTCGACCGGGCGATGGTCGCCATCGAGCACGGCGAGATGGATGCGCGCATCTCCGACGACGCGGGACCTCCGGAGATGCGGCGCATGATCCGGATCTTCAACCAGATGGCGGAGGAGATCGAGCGGGTCGTTCTACGTCAGCAGGAATTCGCCATGAACGCCTCGCATGAGCTGCGCAACCCGCTCGGCGCGCTGCTGATGCGCGTCGAGTACCTCGCGACCGGGCTCGACGGCTCCTGGGAGGCCGAGGTCGAGAAGACCCGCGAGGAAGGGCGCCGGATGTCGCGGATCCTCGAGACGCTGCTGAGCATGGCGACGGCGGGGCAGCAGGACTCGTCGTTCGCGGCCGTGGAACTCGTCGAACTGGCGGCGGGCCGGGTGCAGGGCTGGAGCCGGGTCGCGCGCGAGAAGGGGATCGCCCTGACCGTGGATGGCGAACCGCCCGTGCTGAGTCTCACCGATCGCACGTCCGTCGAGAGCGCGCTCGACGCCGTCATCGACAACGCGTTGAAGTTCGCCCCATCTGGCAGCACGGTCGAGGTGACGGTGCGCGATGACGACGAGGGGTGCCTCATCGGGGTGCGGGATCACGGGCCCGGGATCTCCGCCGAAGAGCTGGAGCAGGTGACCGGCCGGTTCTGGCGCAGCCCGCGCGACCGCAACCTCCCCGGGTCGGGACTCGGGCTCGCCATCGCCACCGATCTCATGGACGCCCTGCACGGCAGCGTGCAGCTCTCGACCCCCGAGGGCGGCGGCCTGAGCGTCGTCCTGCGGCTCCCGGCGGGCGGATCCTGATGCGAGCGGGACGGATCCGGATGAGAACGGCTCGGGCGATCGGTGCGGGTCTGCTGCTGATGCTCGGCCTGACCGCTTGCGGCGGGTCGCCCTACGCGGACGATGGACCGTACCGGATCGCGGGCGGCGGCACCGGCGGCGTCTACTACGACTACGGGGGCCGGCTCGCCGACGCGCTGCAGCAGGGGCTCGGCATCGACATCGCCGTCGTGGAGACGCACGGATCGGTCGACAACCTGCTGCGGGTCGGTTCCGGCGACGCGCTCCTCGGGTTCGCGCAGGGCGACACGGCGGCCGATGCGATCGCCGGGACGGGCGCCTTCGACGCGCCGCTGCCGGTGCAGGCCGTGGCGCGCGTCTACGACGAGTACGTGCACGTCGTCGTGCCCGCCGACTCCGAGGCGGAGGGAATCCGAGACCTGGCGGGTCTGCGGATCTCGCTCGGAGCGGAGAACTCCGGGGTCCAGGTGATCGCGGCGCGGGTGCTCGGCTCCTCCGGTGTCCTGCTCGACGGAGTCGAGAACCCTGCTCTCGGGCTCGACGCCTCGATCGAGGCGCTGCGGAACGGTGAGATCGACGGCTTCTTCTGGGTCGGGGGACTCCCCACGCCCGGCATCGAGGGGCTGGCGGCGGCCATGCCGATCCGGCTGCTGCCGGTCGAGGCGGAGGCGGTGGACCTGGCGAACGCCGGGCACGCCGGCGTCTACCGGCTCGCCGAGTTCCCCATCGGCATCTACGGGATCGGGACGCCGACCGCGACGATGACGGTGCCGAACTACCTGGTCGCCGCGACCGCCGCCCCCGACGAGCTGATCCTGGAGGTGACCCGAACGCTGTTCGAGTCGCGCGCCGCGATCGCCCGGCAGGTCGCGGCGGCAGGATCCCTCGACCGCCGCCAGGCCATCTTCACCGGGCCGATGCCCCTCCACCCGGGAGCGGCGGAGTACTACGTCGCCGTGCGGCACTGAGCCGGCGAAGTCCGCGATCCTCCGGAACCTCAAGAAACGCTCAAGGCGACCCTCAAGAAACACTCAAGGGCCATGACCCGGCGGCTCCGACGTCTCTAACGTGAAGGCGATCGATCGGTTCAAGGACGAACGTCACTCGCAGCATCCCGCAGCGGGCGGGCGCCGCGTTGAACCGGCGCAGCCAGGCAGACTCCTGCAGCGCGCGAGACGCGCCGCGGGTCGGGATCCAGAGATGGAGTCGTGATGAGTGCGAGTGAACCGCTGGTCGTCGTCGAGAACGTGCAGAAGCACTACGGGGACTTTCAGGCCCTGACCGACATCGAGCTGACGATCGGGAAGGGCGAGGTCGTCGTGATCATCGGCCCCTCGGGTTCGGGCAAGTCGACGCTGTGCCGTTCGATCAACCGCCTGGAGACCATCACCAGCGGCACGATCCGTATCGACGGCAAGGATCTGCCCGCCGAGGGGAAGGCGCTCGCCGCATTGCGCGCGGAAGTGGGCATGGTGTTCCAGTCGTTCAACCTCTTCGCGCACCTGACGATCCTCGAGAACGTGACCCTCGGGCCGATCAAGGTGCGAGGCATGCGCCGGGCCGACGCCGAGCGCGAAGCCATGGAGATCCTCACCCGCGTCGGAGTCGAGAAGCAGGCGTCCAAGCTCCCCGCGCAGCTCTCGGGCGGTCAGCAGCAGCGCGTCGCCATCGCGCGATCGTTGGCGATGCACCCCAAGGTCATGCTCTTCGACGAGCCCACCAGCGCGCTCGACCCCGAGATGATCAACGAGGTGCTCGACGTGATGATCGGCCTGGCGAAGGACGGGATGACGATGATCGTCGTCACCCACGAGATGGGCTTCGCGCGCAAGGCGGCCGACAGGGTCGTCTTCATGGCCGATGGGCAGATCGTCGAGCAGGCGGAGCCGGAGGAGTTCTTCACGAACCCGAAGAGCAGCCGCGCGAAGGACTTCCTCTCCAAGCTCATCACCAGCTGAACCCCTGGAGCCCGGGCCGGCCGGTTCCGCGCCCGGCGCCCCGACACCGACCAATCGAAAGGAACACATCATGCGATTCACGAAACCACTCGCCGCGGTGGGACTGCTCGCCGCAGCCGCGCTGGTGCTCACCGGCTGCAACAGCGGCAGCCCGGCCTCCTCCGGCGACGACGCCGCCCCCGAGGTCTCGGAAGAGGTGGCGCTCGAGGGCAGCCCCACCTTCGATGCGATGCAGCAGCGCGGCAAGGTCGTCATCGGCGTCAAGGAGGATCAGCCCGGTCTCGGCTACCTCGACAGCGTGACCCAGGAGCGCAGCGGTTTCGACGTCGACATCGCGCGCTGGATCGCCGGCTCGCTCGGTTTCGACGAGAGCAAGATCGAGTACAAGCCGATCGCCTCGGCCAACCGGGAGCAGGCGATCATGAACGGCGATGTCGACTACTACGTCGGCACCTACTCGATCACAGACAAGCGCAAGGCCGACATCGACTTCGCCGGGCCGTACTTCATCACGGGCCAGGGCCTGCTGGTGAAGCAGGGCGGCACCGACTACCAGTCGCTCGAGGAGCTCGCGGGCAAGACCGTCTGCTCCGCGACCGGCTCGACCCCGATCCAGAACATCAAGGAGAACTTCCCGGAGATCAAGACGCAGGAGTTCGACCTCTACTCGGCCTGCGTCGAGAACCTCGTCAGCAATCAGGCCGACGCGGTGACCACCGATCAGGCGATCCTGATCGGCTACGCGGCGCAGGATCCTGAGAACCTTATGGTCACGAGCGGCCCGCTGCTCACCGAGGAGCGCTACGGCGTCGGGCTCTCCAAGGGCGACGATGCGCTGCGCGCGCACATCAACCAGCTGTTCACCGACGGCGGTGCCGAGTGGCAGCGCATCTTCGACAAGAACCTCGGCGAATCGGGGATCGTGGTCGAGCAGCCCCAGGTGGACGCCTACTAACCGCTGATGCTCCCGGGGGCGGCGCGCACTCACCGCCCCCGGGTCTCACACAGGAGAGGAAGACGGATGGACGTCATCTTCGGCAACCTCGATCTCTGGGGAACGGCGATCACGAACACCCTGCTGGTGTTCGCCGGAGGAGGTCTGCTGGCGCTGGTGCTCGGCATCATCGTCGGCGGGATGCGGGTGTCGCCCGTACCCATCGCCCGGGGCGTCGGCACCCTCTACGTGAACATCGTTCGCAATACCCCGCTGACCCTGGTCTTCTTCTTCTTCGTCTTCGGCTACTCGGCGCTCGGCTTCGCGAACAAGGTCGAGCCCATCGTGCTGGGGATCCTGGCGATCGGCATCTACACGGCCACCTACGTGGCGGAGGTGCTGCGCGCCGGCATCAACACGGTGCCGGTCGGCCAGGCCGAGGCCGCGCGAGCGATCGGCCTGCCGTTCGGCCAGGTGATGAGCCTGGTCGTGCTGCCGCAGGCCTTCCGCTCGGTCGTGCCGCCCATGATGAGCGTGTTCATCGCGCTGCTCAAGAACACCACCGTCGCCGCAGGCTTCTCGGTCGCCGAGCTCGCCGCGATGCGGGCGACGATCAACGACGCCGCGGGGCGGCCCGGCAACCCCATGGAAGTGCTGCTCTGGGTGGCGCTCGTGTTCGTGGTGCTGGTGCTGCTGATGAGCCTGGTCCAGAACCGGCTCGAGAAGAAATGGAGGATCGCCCGATGAGCACCTCAGTCCTCTACGACGTCCCCGGCCCGAAGGCGATCCTGCGCAATCGCCTGCTCGCGGTCGTGACCATCCTGGCGGTCGCGGCGATCCTCGCCTTCTTCGTCTACCGTTTCGCGCAGACGGGGCAGTTCTCGGCGCAGAAGTGGGGGCTCTTCACCTACGCCACCATCTGGCAGCAGATCCTCGCCGCGCTCGGCAAGACCCTCGCCGCATTCGGCGTCGCCGCGGTGCTGAGCATCTTGCTCGGCTTCGTGCTCTCGATCGGACGGCTCTCCGATCACCGCTGGGTGAGCGTGCCGTCCACCGTCATCACCGAGATATTCCGGGCCGTGCCCGTGCTCGTGATGATGATGCTGCTCTACTACGGCCTGCCGTCGGTCGGGGTGAAGATGGATCCCTACTGGGCCGTGGTGATCGCGCTCGTGGCCTACAACGGTTCGGTGCTCGCCGAGGCGCTGCGCGCCGGCGTCGAGTCGCTGCCGAGGGGTCAGAAGGAGGCCGGGTACGCGATCGGTCTGCGCAAGAGCGGCGTGATGCGTCTGATCCTCCTGCCGCAGGCGATCCGTGCCATGCTGCCGGTGATCGTCGCCCAGCTCGTCGTCACCATGAAGGACACCGCGCTCGGCTTCATCATCACCTATCCCGAGCTGCTCTACCTCGCGAAGCAGTTCAGCAGCAACGTGCAGTTCGGTCGCCCGCTGCTGCAGTCGGCGTTCGTGATCGGCGGCATCTACATCGTGATGTGCCTGCTCCTGTCCGGGCTGGCGAAATGGTTGGAGATCCGCATGGGGCGAGCCCCGAAGGCGGGAGGCGGCGCGGCCGGCGACGCCGCAGGCCCCGGCACGGCCCCGGTGCAGCCCGGAGATCCGCGCCTGCACGAATCGGGCACGGTCACCGAGGTCATCGCCACGCAGGGTGGCAGACTGGCACCGTGACGTTCGCGGAGCTGGACTGGGGCCTGTTCGCCCTGCTGCTGCTCGCCGCCTTCGCCGCGGGGTGGATCGATGCCGTGATCGGCGGTGGCGGCCTGCTGCAGCTGCCCGCCCTGCTCCTCGTGCCGGGCATCACCCCGCTGCAGGCGCTCGCGACGAACAAGCTCGCCTCGGTCTTCGGCACTGCGACGAGCAGCGTCAGCTACGCGCGGACGGTGCGACCGGATCCGCGGATGGTCCTGCCCATGGCCGGGATCGCGCTGGGCGGGGCCTTCGCGGGGGCGTCGGTCGCCGCGTTCCTCCCCGCCGAGGTGTTCAAGCCCATCATCGTGCTGGCGCTGATCGCGGTCGCGCTCATCACGCTGCTCAAGCCCGCGCTCGGTGCGGTGACGCGACTCCGGCATCGCGGCGCGCGCCACGCGGCGGTCATGTGGGCGACCGGCCTGGCCATCGGCTTCTACGACGGCGTACTGGGGCCGGGCACCGGCACCTTCCTGGTGATCTCGCTCGTCGGACTGCTCGGCTACGACTTCCTGCGCGCGAGCGCGAAGGCGAAGATCGTGAACTTCGCCACGAATCTCGGCGCACTGCTGTTCTTCGTCCCGATCGGAGCGGTCCTCTGGCCGCTCGGCCTCGCGATGGGCGCGGCGAACGTCGTCGGCAGCCTGCTCGGCTCGCGACTCGCGATCGCGAAGGGGACGCGCTTCATCCGAACGCTGTTCCTCGTCGTGGTCGGCGCGCTCATCGTGAAGCTCGGGCTCGACGTCTGGGGCGAGAACCTTCGCTGACCCGCCGCGCGGTTCCTTCCCGCGCGGCGGGCGGGCTCAGCCGGCGTAGGTGTCGACGGCGAGGACCTTGACCTCGATCTGGTTGCCGTTCGGCGCTGCGTAGCTCGCGCTGTCGCCGACGTTCAGTCCGAGGATCGCAGCGCCGAGGGGGCTCTCGGCGCTGTAGACGTCGAGGTCGCTGCCGTCGGCGAGCTCGCGGTTGCCCAGGAGGAAGCGCTCCTCGTCGCCGAAGATCTCGGCGGTGATGACGGTGCCGATCTCGACGACGCCGTTCGCCTGCGGCGCCTGGCCCACGACCGCGCGTTCCAGGAGCTCCGTGAGATCGCGGATGCGGGCCTCCATCTTGCCCTGCTCGTCCTTCGCGGCGTGGTAGCCGCCGTTCTCCTTGAGGTCGCCCTCTTCGCGGGCGGCCTCGATGCGCGCGGCGATATCGCGACGGCCCGGGCCGCTCAGTTCGTCGAGCTCGCCCTTGAGCCGATCGTAGGCGTCCTGCGTCAGCCAGGTCTGCTTGTCCGGCATCTCAGCCCCTTTCCACGGGTCAAGCCCCGGCGTGCCGGGGCTCTCCGGCCGAGTCTATCAGGGCGCCGCGGCCGCGGCTCAGTCGGATTCGACGATCCAGCAGCTGTGCACCCGGGCCGTCGTGCCCGGGTAGGTGGTGGTGATCGTCTCGGTGAAGCTCCGGGTGCGCTGCTCGCTCGGCGGCAGCTCCAGGACTCGCCACCCCACCGTCGCGAACGACTCGCTGAGGGCTTCGATCGCGCAGGCGACCGGTGCTCCGGCCGGCGCGGTCACGTCGAAGTCGAGCGCCACGGTGCGGGAATCGCGCACTTCGTAGTGCACGACCTTCGCCTCGATGCCGGCGGCGGTCTCCCAGTTGCTGAAGAACAGCACGACGGTGCCGAGGAGCACTGCGGCGCTCGCCAGCGTCCAGCCGACCCGTCGATCGATGCCGCGCTGCCGGGTCCGCCCGTAGCGCTCGTCGAGCCGGTCGGCGGGCGGCGTGGTCACGTGATCCTCCGGAGGAGCGGGGTCGGAGCCCGGCGCTCTGCGATCGCCGAGCATCCGAGCAACTAGACTGGTGTGCTGTTGCCAGCGTACCGGGCCCGCCCCGAGAGACGCATGTGAGGGGAATCCCATGACAGTGAACAGCCGAGGGCTCAGGTTGATCGCGGTGCACGCGCATCCGGACGACGAATCGAGCAAGGGCGCCGCCACCTATGCGCACTACATAGATGCGGGCGCCGAGGTGCTGATCGTCAGCTGCACGGGGGGCGAGCGCGGCGACATCCTGAACGAGCTGATCGCGCGCGACCCCAAGAGCCGCCGCGATCTGGCCGGCCTGCGTCGCGCCGAGATGGCGCACGCGCGGGAGATCATCGGCTTCGAGCATCGCTGGCTGGGGTACCAGGACTCGGGCCTGCCGCCGGAGGGGACTCCCGTGCCGAAGGGCAGCTTCGCCGACGTACCGGTCGAGATCTCCGCCGAGGCGCTCGTGCGCATCGTGCGCGAGTTCAAGCCGCACGTGATGATCACCTACAACGAGCAGGGCGGTTACCCGCACCCCGACCACATCCGCTGCCACGAGATCTCGATGCGCGCCTGGGAGCTCTCGGGCGATGCGGAGGCGTACCCGGATGCCGGCGAGCCCTGGGAGATCTCGAAGGTGTACTACGAGTCCATCTTCAACGCGGATCGGGTGATCAAGGTGTTCGAGGCGTTGAAGGCGAAGGATCCCGACTCGCCGCTCGTGGCGCAGGCTGAGGAGATGATGGGCTGGTTCACGCGTCGCCCGAGCGACGCCACGGCACGCGTCGAGGTGGGGCGCTTCTTCGAGCGACGCGACGAGGCGCTGCGCGCGCACGCGAGCCAGGTGGCGCCCGACAGCACGTTCTTCTTCTGGCCGAACGAGCTGCAGCGCGAGGCCTGGCCGTTCGAGGACTACCGTCTGGCCGCTTCCCGGGTGCCCACGGACGCCGTCGAGACCGATCTCTTCCAGGGCATTGTCGGCGGGGTCGGCGATGATGGAGCCGAGCCCCGAAGCCCCGCATCATAAGGAGCCCCATGAGCACCCCGATCCTGTACGCCGTCTCCCTCGCGGCCGAGCTGGAATACGATTCGCCCGGTGCGATCCCGCCGGTCGCGTTCCTCGTGACGGCCATCTTCGCGGTCGCGGTGTTCCTCCTCGGCTTCGATCTTGTGCGCCGGATCCGCCGCAACCGGTTCCGGGCCGAGATCCAGGAGGGTCTCTCGGCCGAGCTCGCCGAGCGGAACGGCGTCGGGACGGAGCCCGGCGACTCGGGCCCGCAGGCCGACGGCCCGACCAAGGCCTGATCCGTGGGCACGGCGAGCAGTACCATCCCGCCCGCCGGCGATCCGGGGCGCGTGCTCGCCGAGGTCTTCGGCTTCCCCTCCTTCCGCGGCGACCAGGAGGCGATCGTCCGCCATGTCGCGTCGGGCGGCGATGCGGTCGTGCTCATGCCGACCGGTGGCGGCAAGTCGATCTGCTATCAGGTGCCCGCACTCTGCCGCGAGGGGACCGGGGTGGTGCTCTCGCCGCTCGTCGCCCTGATGCACGACCAGGTCGCCGCGCTGCGTCTCGCCGGGGTGCGCGCGGCTGCGTTGAACTCGGCGATGTCGTTCGAAGAGCGGGTCGAGGTCGAGCGGGCCTACGCGGCGGGAGAATTGGATCTGCTCTACCTCGCGCCCGAGCGGCTGTCGACGCCGGGAGCCGTCGAGCTGCTGCAGCGCGGCAGGGTCGCGCTCTTCGCCATCGACGAGGCGCACTGCGTGTCGCAGTGGGGCCACGACTTCCGCCCCGACTACCTGCGCCTGGGCGCGCTGGCCGAGCTCTGGCCCGACGTGCCGCGGGTGGCGCTGACGGCGACGGCGACGCCGGCGACCCATCGCGAGCTCACCGAACGGCTCCACCTCGACCGTGCGCGCCACTTCGTCTCGAGCTTCGACCGCCCGGGCATCCGCTACCGCATCGTGCCGAAGACGAAGGTGCGGGATCAGCTCGTCGCCTTCGTGAAGGGGGAGCATGCGGGCGAGGCGGGAATCGTCTATGCGCTCAGTCGCAAGAAGACGGAGCAGGCCGCGGCCTGGCTGCGCGAGGCTGGCGTCGACGCGGTCGCCTACCACGCCGGCCTGCCGGCGGAGCAGCGACTCGAGGCCCAGACGCGGTTCCTGCGCGAGGACGGGGTGGTGGTGGTCGCGACCATCGCCTTCGGCATGGGCATCGACAAGCCCGACGTGCGCTTCGTCGCCCACATCGATCTGCCGAAGTCCGTCGAGGGGTACTACCAGGAGACCGGTCGCGCGGGCCGCGACGGTGCGCCCGCGGAGGCGTGGATGGCCTACGGGCTCGCCGACGTCGTGCAGCAGCGGCAGCTGATCGAGACCGGTGACGGCGACAAGGCCACCCGGCGGAACCAGCTCGCGCATCTTAACCAGATGCTGCAGCTCTGCGAGATCACGAGCTGCCGCAGACAGTACCTGCTGAGCTATTTCGGGGAGCAGTCGAGCGGACCCTGCGGCAACTGCGACGTCTGCCTGGATCCGCCCAGGCTCTGGGACGCGACGGTGCCCGCGCAGAAACTGCTCTCCACGGTGCTCCGCATCGGCAAGGAGCGCGGGCGGACCTTCGCGGCCGGCCAGCACATCGACGTGCTCCGCGGCACCGAGAGCGATCGCTCCCGCGCGCTCCGGCTCGACGAGCTCTCGACCTGGGGAATCGGAGCGGATCTCTCGGTGGCGCAGTGGCGGGGCCTCGTGCGCCATCTGCTCGCGGTCGGCGTGCTCGAAAGCCGAGGGGAGTGGGGCGTGCTCGCCCCGACCGAGGCGGCGAAGCCGATCCTGAGCGGCGACGAGTCGGTGATGATGCGGGAGGAGGTGATCGCGCGTCGCGGCACCGGATCGACCGGGGCGAAACGCTCGGCAGCGTCCGCCGATCTCACCGCCGAGCAGTCGGAGATCTTCGAGCGCCTGCGCGCCTGGCGCCTCGGAGAGGCGCGCGAGCAGTCCGTGCCGCCGTACGTCGTGTTCGGCGATGCGACGCTGCGGGCACTCGCCGTGCACGAGCCCCGGAGCCCCGAGGCGCTGCTCGAGATCAGCGGCATCGGGCAGGCGAAGCTCGATCGCTACGGCGACGCCGTGCTGCAGGTGCTTGCCGAGCACAGCCTTGCCGAGCACAGCCTCGCCGAGAGCGCACCCGCCGAAAGCGGTCTCGCCTGAGGGTTTCCACATATATGCAGATCTGAATCTGTGGACTCCGTACACTCGTGGCTATGACGTCGCGCTCGCCCCAGCCGTTCCCGGACCCGGAGAGCCTGTCGCTCCCGCTGCTGGAGGACGCGCTCGAGCATCAGGCGCCGGAGGCCGAGGCCCTCGCGGCCGCCGAGGCGAAGCCGCGCTGGCGCGGCTGGATACACGCCGGCACGTTCCCGATCGCGATCGCCGCGGGAATCGTGCTCGTCTCCCTCGCCCACGGCCCGCTCGCGAAATGGGCGGCCGCGGTCTACATGCTGACGAGCATGCTGCTCTTCGGTGTCTCCGCGCTCTACCACCGCTTCGACTGGAAGCCGAGCACCAAGCGGGTGTTCCGCCGGCTCGACCACGCGAACATCTTCCTGCTGATCGCCGGCACCTACACGCCGATCGCACTGCTCGCGCTGCCGCTCGGCAAGGGGATCCTCCTGCTGATCCTCGTCTGGAGCGGCGCGCTCCTCGGCATCGGCTTCCGCGTGTTCTGGATCGGCGCCCCGCGCTGGCTCTACGTGCCGCTCTACATCCTGCTCGGCTGGGCGGCGGTGATGTTCCTCGTCGACATCTACCGCGCGAACCCGGCGACGATGATCCTCGTCATCGTGGGCGGACTGCTGTACACGCTCGGCTCGGTCGTCTACGGGATCAAGCGGCCGAACCCGGTGCCCGGCGTCTTCGGCTTCCACGAGATCTTCCACGCGCTCACGGTGCTGGCGTTCCTCTGCCACTGGACGGCGGCACTGCTCATCGCCCTCGACCCGGTCTACCTGCGATAGCGCCGGGACCGGCCGCACTCGATACACTCGCAGAGTGAACCCCGAGCGAACCGCGCCGCGCCCCGGGCTGCTGTACCGCCTGTACCAGCGTCGGCTGCGCCGCGAGATCGACCCCGCACGGGTGCCCCACCACATCGCGATCATCGTCGACGGGAATCGCCGCTGGGCCAAGCAGCGGCTGCAGGAGCGGGTCAGCGTCGGCCACCGCGCCGGTGCGCGCAAAGTCCCGGAGTTCCTGGCCTGGTGCGAGGCCGCGGGAGTGAAGGTCGTCACGCTCTACCTGCTCTCGACCGACAACCTGAGCGGCCGCGACGACGGGGAGCTGCAGGACCTCTTCGGCATCATCTCCGGCCTCGCCGGCGAACTGGCCGAGATGCCGGAGTGGCGGGTGAAGCACGTCGGCAGCGTCGACGGGCTCTCACCCGAGCTGGTCGACGCGCTCGCACGGGCCGAGGAGCGCACGAAGGATCGGGCCGGCCTGCACATCAACCTCGCGGTCGGGTACGGCGGGCGCAGCGAGATCACCGCCGCCATGCACAGCGTGATCGCCGAGCACCAGGCAGCCGGAGGCACGATCGAGACGCTCGCCGAGCGGCTCACACCCGAGACGATCGGCGCGCACCTGTGGACGCGCGGACAGGCCGACCCGGAACTCGTGATCCGGACCTCGGGCGAGCAGCGTCTGAGCGACTTCATGATCTGGCAGTCGGCCTATTCGGAGTTCTACGTCGTTGAGGCGCTCTACCCGGATCTGCGCGAGGTCGACCTCCTGCGCGCCCTGCGCGACTACTCCACCCGGCAGCGCCGGCTCGGACGATAATGGACGCATGGCCATCGATACCGCAGAGCTCCCGGATCCCGACGACCTGCCGCAGGACCCCGAGGACCTCCCGCCCGCGAACCTGAATCCGGGCTGGCTCAGCGAGGACGAGCTGGCCTTCGTGCGAGGGCGACTGCCCATCGTCTACGTCGAGGCCGTGCCGGTGCGCGTGGACGGGCAGGGGCGCGTCACCGAGGTCGGGCTGCTGCTGCGGTCGACCCCCGAGGGGGTCATGACGCGCGCGCTCGTGTCCGGGCGCGTGCGCTACGGCGAGACGGTCCGCGACGCGCTGTTCCGCCACCTCGAGAACGATCTGGGGCCGATGGCTTTCCCGCTGATCCCGGCGTCGCCGGTGCCGGCGCAGGTCGCCGAGTTCTTCCCGCTCCCCGGGGTCTCCACCTACATCGACGAACGGCAGCACGCGGTCGCGCTCGTCTACGTCGTCCCGGTCACGGGCTCGTGCAGTCCGCGGCAGGACGCGCTCGAGATGACCTGGATGACACCGGACGAGGCGCTCGCCGCCGGCACCCTCGCCGAACTGGTCGGGGGGAGGGGCCGGCTCCTGCGTCAGGCGCTGGCGTCCGTCGGCTGCTGACGACCGCTACCGCCGGGCGAGAAAGGCCTCGAGCTCCTCGCGCGCGGCGTGGTCGGGCTTCTGCACGGGAGGCGACTTCATGAAGTAGGCCGAGGCGGCCTCGACCGGCCCGGCGAGGCCGAGATCCTTCGCGACCTTCGCGGAACGGATCGCATCGATCATGGTGCCCGCCGAGTTCGGCGAATCCCAGACTTCGAGCTTGTACTCGATGCTCAGCGGCACATCGCCGAAACCGCGGCCCTCGAGACGCACGAAGGCGAACTTGCGGTCGGTCAGCCACGGCACGTGGTCGCTCGGGCCGATGTGCACGTCGCCCTCGGGAAGGTCGACGTCGATGTTCGAGGTGACCGCCTGGGTCTTCGAGATCTTCTTCGACTTGAGGCGGCTGCGCTCGAGCATGTTCTTGAAGTCCATGTTGCCGCCGACGTTGAGCTGGTAGGTGTGGTCGAGCGCGATGCCGCGGCTCTCCATGAGGCGGGCCAGCACGCGGTGCGTGATGGTGGCGCCGACCTGGCTCTTGATGTCGTCGCCGACGATGGGCAGGCCTGCGGCCACGAACTTCGCCGCCCACTCGGGGTCGCTCGCGACGAACACCGGTACCGCGTTCACGAAGGCCACGCCCGCGTCGAGCGCGGCCTGCGCGTAGAACTTCACGGCCTCGTCGCTGCCCACCGGAAGGTAGCACGCCAGCACCTCGGCGCCCGAGTCCCGCAGGACCTGGGCGACGTCGACCGGTTCGGCGCCCGACTCCTCGATCTCGTCGCGGTAGTACTCGCCGAGGCCGTCGAGGGTCGGGCCGCGCTGCACGGTGACGCCGAGCGACGGTACGTCGGAGAACTTGATGGTGTTGTTGTGGCCGGCCCAGATGGCATCGCCCAGATCCTTGCCGACCTTGTCCGCGTCTACCTCGAACGCGGCCACGAACTCCAGATCGGAGACATGGTAGCCGCCGAGCCGCACATGCATCAGACCGGGGACCTGCTCGTCGTCGGCGGCACCGCGATAGTACTCGACTCCCTGCACGAGCGAGCTCACGCAATTCCCGATACCCGCGAGGGCCACCTTTACTGTCATCGCACCAACACATCCTTCGGATCCGGCTCGCTGAACGCGTGCACACCAAAGAACGATTTTACTCCCCTCGGCATGTCCGGCAATTCGCACTGCTCCGTTCGCGCCGGCGTCGCGGGTTTGTACGCTGGAGGGGACGCGTCTCGAACGGGCGCGCATCGAGCAGCCGAGGAGGACCATGCCGGGCGACGAGACGCATGAGATCACGGCGCTCGCGATCGCCGCGGCGCGGGAGGCCGGCGCGCTCGCGCTCGAGGGGTTCCGCGCCCGGGACCTCCGGGTCGATCTCAAGGGCGACATCCACGATCAGGTGACCGCGTACGATCGCGCGGCGGAGGCGCGCATCCGCGAGCGGATCCTCGACGCCTTCCCCGATTCCGCGATCGTCGGCGAGGAGGACGGGGCGCATGCGGGATCGGGACCGCTGACCTGGTACGTCGACCCGATAGACGGCACCGCGAACTTCGCCCGCGGGATCGCGATGTGGGCGGTGAGCATCGGGGTCGCCCGGGGCGGGGAGATGATCGCGGGGGTCATCTTCGACCCGGCGAACGATCAGCTCTTCTGGGCGGATGACCGTGGCGCGTTCCTGAGAGACGGCCTTCGGGGCGACGACGAGCCGCTCCGGAGCTGGGGGCGCACCGATCCGTCGCAGGCGACGGTCGCGCTGAACTTCCCGCTGGCACGGGACCTCGTGCATCGACCCGAGCTGGCGCTCGAGCAGTTCTCGGCGGTGACGCGCAGCTTCGCTCAGGTGCGCGGCCTCGGCAGCACCTGCATCGCACTGGCGTGGATCGCGGCCGGCTGGCTCGACGTCACCGTCTCGTTCGAGACGAACCCGTGGGATGTCGCCGCGGGCGCCTTCATCATCCGGCGCGCCGGAGGCATCTATCGCGGGTACCGCGACGGCGCGATCCTGCCTGAGGCGCACGACTACCTCGCACCCCACTACTACGCCGCGATCCCGGACGGAGACTTCGAGCTGCTGCACGAGATCATGCGGACGCAGAGTCGGCGCCCGCTCCCGGTGCGACCGGCCGGGTAGCGCCCTGGGGTACGGTGCCTGACCGGGTCGCACGGAGGCCGCGGCGGGCTCGGCGGGGCGGGAGCCGTCAGCGCTTC
>NZ_JBHSRW010000037.1:0-16808 GCF_042659205.1 Leucobacter soli | reverse complement strand
GGGCAGGCGCGCCGGCCGTCGCCGGGTAGGCGTGGGCGTCGGTCGCGGCGATGAGCGCGCGGCGCACGACCTCGGGGGTCGGATCGACGGGCGACCCCACCGAGAGATCGAGCATGCCTCCCGGGTGGGCGCGGGCCCGTTCGATGTAGGGGGCCAGGGCGTCCCAGGGGTAATCGGGCAGCGGACCGCGCAGCGTCGGCATGCGCCGGTCAGTCGCCCTGCGGCGGCAGCGCCGCGATGATCGGGTGATCGAAGTCGTAGACGCCGACCTTCGCCGCACCGCCCGGGGATCCGATCTCGTCGAAGAACTCGACGTTCGCGGTGTAGTACTCGGCCCACTCGCCCGGCAGGTCGTCCTCGTAGTAGATCGCCTCGACCGGGCAGACGGGCTCGCAGGCCCCGCAGTCCACGCATTCGTCGGGGTGGATGTAGAGCGAGCGCTCACCCTCGTAGATGCAGTCGACCGGGCATTCGTCGACGCAGGCGCGATCCTTCACGTCGACGCACGGGAGGGCGATCACGTAGGTCACGTCAGGGGCCTTTCGCTCGGAGGTCGGTCCTCTTCAGCTTACCCCTGCAGTAGCGCGCTCCGGGCCGCCGCGGACCCGTCGACTACGCGATGCCGAAGAGGACGAGGTACGCCTGCATGATCCGCTCCCCCCAGATGATCCCGATCCAGGCGCCGAGCAGCATGAACGGCCCGAAGGGGATGGGGCTCCGGCGCTTCGCGCGCCCCATGATGATGAGGCAGATGCCGAAGACGGCTCCCAAGGCGAATCCCGCGAACGCGCCGACCGCGAGCGCGCCCCATCCGATGAAGCCCATCACGATGCCTGTCACCGGTGCCAGCTTCAGATCACCGCCTCCCATGCCGTTCGGCGTGACCATCACGATGATCAGGTACAGGAGGAAGAGTCCCGCGGCGCCCACGGCCGCCCAGATCAGCCGCGGCCATTCCGGTCCGTCGGCGCTCAGCAGCGCGGCGGCGGCGAGCGCGACGCCGACGACGATGAAGGCCGGGCCGACGATCGAGTCGGGCAGCCGATGATGCTCGACATCGATCACGGTGAGCGCGATCCCGGCCGCGGCGAACCAGAAGTAGGCGATGACGGTCAGCCACCAGGCGATCGCGGGCAACGTCTCGTCGCCCGGCCAGCCGAAGGCGCTGACCAGCCACCAGGCGACTCCCGCGAAGATCGCACCGGTCGCGAGTTCGATGAGCGGGTAACGCAGGCTGATGCGCTCGCGGCACCGGGCGCAGCGCCCGCCCAGCACGATCCAGGAGATGACCGGTACATTCTGCCAGGCGCGGATCAGTCGCCCGCACTTCGGACAGCGGCTCCCTGGGAACAGCGATTCGCCGCGCGGCACGCGCAGGATGACGACGTTGAGGAACGAGCCGAGGATGAGGCCGAGGATCCCTGCGGCGAGGACGAACCACGGCAGGATCTCGGCACCGGGGATGCCCAGCACGTCGGTTTCAAGGTGCGCCGCACCCGGGCGTGCGGCACCGATCGCGCTGACCGCACCGATCCCGCTCATCACGCCGTCACCTCGGTGCCGATGCCACGAGCGGTGAAGATCTCGAGCAGCACCGAATGCGGCTCGCGCCCGTCGATAATCGCCGCCTTCGGCACGCCGCCGCGCACCGCGTCGAGGCAGGCCCGCATCTTCGGGATCATGCCGGATTCGAGCGCAGGCAGCATCGCTTCGAGCTCGGTCGCGGTGATGCTCGAGACGAGCGAGTCGCGGTCGGGCCAGTTCGCGTAGAGTCCGGCGACGTCGGTGAGGATCACGAGCTTCTCGGCGCCGAGGGCGGTGGCGAGCGCGGCGGCGGCGGCATCGGCGTTGACGTTCAGCGAATCGCCGGGGCGATCCCTATCGGGGGCGATACCGGCGACCACCGGGATCAGGCCCGCATCGAGCAGGGCGAGCACCGGCTCCGCGCGCACGTCGACCACATCGCCCACGAGTCCGAGGTCGACCGATTCGCCGTCGATATCGATGGGCGGGCGGCGCGAGCCGATGAACAGCCCCGCGTCCTCTCCGGTCGTCCCGGCGGCGATCGGCCCGTGCGTGTTGATGCGGTCGACGAGCTCGGGGTTCACCTTGCCGGTCAGCACCATGCGCACGACGTCCATCGCCTCGGGCGTGGTGACGCGATACCCGGCCTTGAACTCGCTCTCGATACCGAGGCGGCCGAGCATATCGGTGATCTGCGGCCCTCCGCCGTGCACGACGACGGGGCGGATGCCCACCAGCCGCAGGTAGACGACGTCCTCGGCGAAGGCGGTGAGGAGGCCTTCGTCGATCATCGCGTTGCCGCCGAACTTGATCACCATGATCGAGCCGGCGAACTTCTTGAGCCAGGGCAGCGATTCGATCAGCACTTCGGCCTTCGCCGCGGCGTCCTCATGTGCGAGAGCTCTGATCGTTTCACTCATCCGGTCACCCTACTTTGGTCGTTTCCCTGCAGACCCTCGCCGAGCCCCAGGACTTCACTTAACATGAAACATATCGATTCCGCGGCGACTTGCCGGGAAGATTGAAAACACCTTGCACACTTTTGTTCTCGGATCGCTATGATGAGTCAAGGTCAAGCTGAGGATGAAAGTTTAACGTTCCGATAGCTTTTGGGGACGGATCGCTCGGGGGAATGATCCACAGGGGGGTGACGCGATGTTGGACAGCGATATCGCACGGTCGGAGCACGACGAGCTCTTCGCTCAGGTGCCGTCGGGGTTGCTCCGCGATCGAACGGAACTGCGAGCCGCGGGCCGCAGAGCCGCAGAGGCACGCACCGGTGAGCAGCTCCTCGATGGAGCTTCGGCTCCTCCCGCTCCCCCTGCGGAGGCCCGGGCCGAGATCGAAGCCGAGGCGCTCTCGATGGATCGATCGACGCAGCACGACGAGGTGCCGCAGGCCCGAACGGCATTGCCGCCCGAAAGGGTCATCACTGCGGGCTTCGAGCAGCTCCTGATCCCGAGCGGCGAGAAGGATCCAGAGTTCGACGAGATCATCAGGTCCGTCGCGGGGCTGGCGCAGGAGCCGGACTTCGATCAGCTCCTCACCCAGGCGGTCGAGGAGGAGGATCGCTCCGAAGCGGTAGCCGAGGCGGAAGTAGAGGTCGAGGCGGAAGTAGAGCTCGAGCCCGCCTTCGAGTTCGCGGCCGAACCGGTTCCGATCGGGGCCGGATTCGAGTTCCTCACCGAGCAGATGCCGGTCGAGGCCGGCTTGGAGGCGGTCGTCGACCCTGACGTCATCGCCGAGGCGGACGTCATCGCCGAGCCGGAAGGCTCCGCAGAGCCGATCGGCGCCCAGGATCCCGGCTCCGAGCCGGAACCCGCACCGGATCCGCCCGAGCTGCGTCCGCTGCCGACGCTCAACCCGCTGCCCACGCCGGGAGCGCACTTCGACCCGACGCAGAGTTCGGCATCGGATCCCGCTGATCCCGAGCCTCCGACCGGCGAGGCGACGAACGACGCGGAAGACGTCGATGACTTCGAGGACGAGGCCGGATCGATCTCGATGCAGCTCGCCCAGCAGACGCAGCTGCCGGCGGTCGACCTCACGGAGTACCCGGTGCAGGCCGACGCCGTCGCGCTCGTGCCCGAGCAGGTCTGCCGCCGCAGCCGGCTGATCCCCATCACGCGCATGGAGGGCCGCCTGATGGTGGCCATGGTGGACCCGAGCGACGTGGTCGCGATCGACGACGTCTCGCGTCGCACCGGCCTCACCGTCGTGCCGCTCGTCGCCGACGCCCGATCCGTCACCGAGGCGATCGACCGCTACCATCGGGTCGACTCCGAGCTCGCGGAGCTCTCGACGACGATCGCCACCGAGGCCTCCGAGTTCCTCCGCGAGATGAGCTCGATCGAAGACGGGGCGCTCGACGGCGACGACGACGCACCGATCATCCGCTTCGTGAATCTGCTCATCAGCCAGGCGATCATGGATCACGCCTCCGACATCCACATCGAGCCGCGCCGCTCGGGCCTCTTCGTCCGCTACCGCATCGACGGCGTGCTGCACGACGTGCAGCAGGCCTCGCGCGCGATGGTGGCGGGCGTGATCAGCCGCCTCAAGGTCATGGCGAACCTCGACATCGCCGAGCGCCGCCGCCCGCAGGACGGCCGCATCAGCATCAGCCAGGCCGGCCGCTCCGTGGACCTGCGCGTCGCGACTCTGCCGACGGTTTGGGGCGAGAAGATCGTCATGCGTATCCTCGACACGGCCGCCGGTGACCGCAGCCTCTCCGATCTGACGATGAGCGAGCGCAACCTTGACGTGTTCCGCGAGTCGTTCAGCAAGCCGCACGGCATGGTGCTCGTCACCGGCCCCACCGGTTCGGGCAAGTCGACCACCCTGTACACGGCGCTCGGAGAGGTCTCCACGAACGCGGTCAACGTGATCACGATCGAGGATCCGGTCGAGTACCGGATGGAGGGCGTGAACCAGGTGCAGGTCAACCCGAAGGCGGGCCTGACCTTCGCGAGCGCGCTGCGTTCGATTCTGCGCTCCGACCCCGACGTCGTGCTGCTCGGCGAGATCCGCGATCGCGAGACCGCGCAGATCGCGATCGAGGCGTCGCTCACCGGTCACCTCGTGCTCTCGACGCTGCACACGAACAGCGCCTCGGCCGCGGTCACCCGTCTGGTCGAGATGGGCATCGAGCCGTTCCTCGTCGGCTCGGCCGTCGAATGCGTCGTCGCTCAGCGCCTCGCGCGCCGGCTCTGCGAGAAGTGCAAGCAGCCGTTCGAGCTCGACGAGACCCGTCTGAACTCGCTGAACTTCGCGCCCGAGGGCGACGGCGAGGCCGTCTTCTGGCAGCCGGTCGGCTGCCACTCCTGCTCGAATACGGGCTATGCGGGCCGCCTCGCGGTGCACGAAGTGCTGTACGTCGACGATCAGATCGAGCGGCTCGCGGTCACGGAGGCCTCCGCCGGAGAGATCGAGGCCTACGCTCTGACTCAGGGAATGGTCACGCTGCGGCAGGACGGCCTGCGAAAGGCCGCCGCAGGGCTGACCTCGATAGATGAGGTGCTGCGAGTCACCGCGTGATTCGCAGAGGGGGGATGCGATGGCCGATCAGGCAGATCAGAGGCGTGCACGTGCCGACGGCATGACCGGCGGCCTCGAGGATTTCCTGGCCTCGACGCCGGGAGTCGTCCTCCCCGGAGAGAGGCCCGAGCCCGCCGCTGCTGCGGTATCCCCCCTGGCTCCATCTGCTCCGCCCTCGCGCACCGCGATGCCGCCCGCTCCTTCTGCCCCGCCGGCGAGCAGCGCGCCGACGCAAGCGAGCAACGCGCCCACGCAAGTGTTGAGCAGTACACCCACGCAGGCGAGCAGCGCACCTCCTGCTCCGCCGCGCGCTCCGGCGAGGCACCTGGCCGAGCCGGATCGCGCGGTCTCGATCACGCCGCTCCCCGCCGGCGATGCGGGCCCGACGCAGGCCGAGCGCTCGGGCGAGGTCAGGGATCGGCTGCAGTCGCTCGACGCAGGTGCCGATCCGCAGTTCATCCGCGCCATCGAGGCGGTGCTCGAGGAAGGCGCCTCCGATCTGCACATCATCGGCGAGAACATCCCGCAGATCCGCGTGCACGGCTCGCTGAAGCCGGTGCCCGGGGCCACGGTCTGGTCGCCGGAGCGGGTGCAGTCGGTGCTCATGGGCATGGTGAGCGACGCGCAGATGGAGCAGTTCGAGCGAGAACTCGAGCTCGACCTGGCGTTCATGGTCGGCGACCTCGCCCGCTTCCGCGTGAACATCTACCAGGACCGCACGGGCCTGGGCGCCGCGATGCGCATCATTCCCGACAAGATCAAGCCGCTCGCCGAGCTCGGCGTGCCCAAGGAGCTCGAGCGCTTCGCCTATCTGCCTCGCGGCCTGGTGCTCGTCTGCGGCCCGACGGGTTCGGGCAAGTCGACGACGCTCGCGTCGATCCTCGATGTGACGAACACGAATCGCGCCTGCCACATCATGACGGTCGAGGACCCCATCGAGTTCGTGCACAGCCACAAGAGGGCGACCATCAACCAGCGCGAGGTCGGAGCCGACACGCACAGCTTCTCGGCCGCGCTGAAGCACGCGCTGCGGCAGGACCCCGACGTGATCCTGGTCGGCGAGCTCCGCGACCTCGAGACGATCTCGACGGCCCTGACAGCAGCTGAGACCGGCCACCTCGTGTTCGCGACGCTGCACACGCAGGATGCGGGCCAGACGATCGACCGCATCATCGACGTGTACCCGCCGCACCAGCAGGCGCAGGTGCGCGTGCAGCTGGCGGCGACGCTGCGCGCGGTCGTGGTGCAGACGCTGGTGCCGAAGGCCAGTGGCACCGGCCGTGTCGTGGCGACCGAGGTCATGGTCACGAACCCGGCGATCGCGAGCCTCGTGCGCTCGGGCAAGACCTACCAGATCCGCTCGGTGCTGCAGTCGGGAGAGGCAGAGGGCATGCACACGCTCGATCAGGATCTCGCGCGGCTCGTGAAGGCCGGCCAGATCGAGTACGAACGAGCCTACGAGATCGCGCAGGACGTGACCGAGTTCCAGCAGCTCGTCGGCAGCCAGCACATGCACAGGAGCCTGCGATGACGCACGTGACCGCCGCCCCGGCATTCGCGTACAAGGGCCGCACGGCCGAGGGCAAGACGGTGAAGGGCGTCATCGAGGCGCCGAACGAGAAGGCCGCCCGCAATCGCTTGGCCCACGACGGCATCTTCCCCGAGAGCCTGACGCAGAAGGGCACGGGCACGGGCCTCCAGATGGAGGTCAAGATCCCAGGGCTCGAGCCGCGGGTGAAGACCAAGGATCTCGCGGTCGCGTCGCGGCAGCTGGCGACGATGCTCGACTCGGGCGTCTCCCTGCTGCGCGCGATCACGGTCGTCAGCCAGCAGGCCGAGAACAAGACGCTGCAGACGATCCTGCAGGACGTCGCCTCGCAGGTCGAACAGGGCGCCCCGTTCTCGGCGAGCCTGAAGCGGCATCCCAAGACGTTTCCCCCGATCATGACCAGCCTGATCGAGGCGGGCGAGCTCGGCGGCTTCCTCGACAAGGCGCTCGCCGCCTCGGCCGAGAACTTCGAGAAGTCGATGAAGCTGCAGAACGAAGTGAAATCCGCGCTCACGTACCCGATCGTCGTGCTGGTCATCGCCGTGCTCGCCGTCGTCGCCATGCTGATCTTCATCGTGCCGGTCTTCGAGAACATGTTCGCGGACTTCGGCGGGAAACTGCCTGGGCCGACCCAGTTCCTCGTCGATCTCTCGCACGCGATGCCCTTCGTGCTGCCGCCGCTCGTCGTGCTGGTCATCGCGCTCGTGATGTGGTGGCGGGCGAAGAAGAACACGGTCGCCTTCCGATCGGCCGTCGATCCCGTCAAACTGAAGCTGCCCATTTTCGGCAAGCTGTTCCGCCTCCTCGCGGTCGCGCGCTTCGCGCGCAACTTCGCAACGCTCATGAGCACGGGTGTACCCATGCTGCAGGCGCTGCAGGTCGTCGGCGAGACCTCGGGCAACTACGAGGTGCAGCGCGCGCTCGAGGACGTGCAGGACGAGGTGCGCAAGGGCGGCCAGGTCGGCACGGGCCTCGCCCGCTTCCCCATCTTCCCCGAGATGCTGACCCAGATGGTCGCGATCGGCGAGGAGTCGGGCTCGGTCGACGCCATGCTGTCGAAGGCGGCCGACTTCTACGACAACGAGGTCGAGACCATGACGAAGCAGCTCTCCGCGATCCTCGAGCCCGTCATGATCGTCTTCCTGGCCGGCCTGCTCGGCTTCATGATCGTCGCACTGTACATGCCGATGTTCTCGATCTTCAACGAAATTCAGTAAGAACCACGCACATATCTTGTTCATAGGGAACCGTGTCTCAACCTTAACTTGACGGTTCACGGTTTCTAGATCAAGGTAATAGCGGGGGGGGTAATGCGCTCATGCATTAGCTAGACCCGCCGTACCCGAAAGAAAGGTCAGTCAATGATTGAGCGTCTCATTGCCGCCGTTGCGCGCAAGAAGAATGACGAGAAGGGTTTCACCCTGATCGAGCTCCTCGTCGTCGTCATCATCATCGGTATCCTCGCGGCCATCGCGATCCCGATTTTCCTGAACCAGCGCCAGGGCGCCTGGCGATCGGCCGTCGAGAGCGACGTCGCCAATGCCCGCCTCGCCGTCGAGACCGCGCTGACGCAGAACAACGGGAGCCTCACCGGCCTGACCGTCCCCGGTTCGACGGGCCCCGGCCCGACCACGGGCAACATCACCAAGGGTTCGGCAACGGTCGCAACGATCTCCGTGAGCCAGGGCGTTACCGTCGCGTTCGCCGCAACTGGCAACGACTACACCATCACTGGCACTCACGCTGATCTGGGTGCGGACGACTACGTCTACACCAGCAGCAACGGCAGCAGCGCCTGGTAAGCCGCTCGCCAACACGCTGATTGGGGCGTCCGCTCGAACGGGCGGGCGCCCCAATGCTTCGCAGATCGTTCCTCTGCCTCTCTAGGAACCAACTCAATATCTTGCACTCTGGGGGGAGGTTGCACGATGCACCGAAGTCGCTCTGATCGCGGTTTCACGCTCATCGAGGTGATCGTGGCCATCACCCTGCTGCTCGT
Organism: Leucobacter soli; assembly: GCF_042659205.1. Taxonomy (NCBI): domain Bacteria; kingdom Bacillati; phylum Actinomycetota; class Actinomycetes; order Micrococcales; family Microbacteriaceae; genus Leucobacter; species Leucobacter soli. The sequence goes on along the minus strand of NZ_JBHSRW010000037.1, from coordinate 8,199 downwards.
CGTCACCGTGGCGGCGCTTCCTCTCATCATCAACAGCCTGCAGTTCTCAACCGCGCAGCAGCGCCAGCAGGCCGGCGTCATCGTGACGCAGGAGGCCATGGAGCAGGTGCGGGTCCGCGCCTCGGGCCTCACCGCCGTCGCCCCGCTCGTCGCCGGTCGGCATTCCTCCGACGTCGGCGCGCAGTTCACGCGTGTGAGCACGCATCCCGGTGTCGCCCAGACGAACGCCGCATCCGATCCCGCTGCCGCCTCCGGCTCGGCAGCCGCGCTCCTGCCGCTGCAGCAGAACGTGAGGCGCGACGGCACCGATTACACGGTCGAGACCCTGATCGGCACCTGCACCCAGCAGAAGAACGGCACGGGCGAGTTGCGCTGCCTCAAGACCGGGACCGGCAATGCCATGGTACGGACCATCGTCGTCACCAAATGGACCGCGGGCGACGCCTGCACCGGCAGCCCGGCGGGCTATTGCTCATACGAAGCCATGAGCCTCATCAACCTCGACACGGACCTGGAGTGGAGCGATGCGAGCTAGCATTCCGCATCGGGTTTCCGGAGTCCGCCAGCCGCTGAGCTTGTCGAAACGCCCGGCCTCCTGTGCTCGTCCCCTTCGACGGGCCGAGGGGACACGCACCTCACCGCTCGCAAATGACCACGGCTTCAGCCTCGTCGAACTCATCGTCGCCTTCTCGATCTTCGCGGTGTTCCTGAGCGTCTTCATCGCCGGCCTCATCGGCCTCACCCGCACGACGGCGACGGCGACGAACCGCATCGAAGCCAGCACGAGCGTCGGGCTGCTCTATCAGCGCATCGACCCGACGGTCCGCTTCGCGCAGGAGATCAACGCCCCGGGAGTCAGCGGGGGCCGCGCGTACATCGAGTACTTCACCGGCGCGGACGCCAGCTCCGACGTCAAGAATCATTGCACGCAGCTCCGCTACGACCCGACGGCCGCCACCATCTCGATGCGGCGCTGGTCCTGGACCGGCGGCACGAGCCATCAGGATCCACCTTCGGGCACCGCCTGGCAGACCCTCGCCGCCGACGTGCTCCCGGGCGGCACCGGCGCACCCGCGACCTACCCCTTCACCCGCACGAAGGCGACGCTGGACGCACCGTATCAGCGCCTCGTGCTGCAACTGCGCGTCGGAGCCGAGGGATACAGCGCCGAGACGACCTCGACGAACACCTTCATCGCCCGCAACACCACCGTGCTCTCGGAGACCAACACCGGCGGGCAGGTCTGCGACGGAGGCGGAACGGTGGAACGCCCATGAGACGAACGAGGCACATCATGCACCTCACACAGCGACTGCGCGAGACGACGCGGAACGACGATGGCGCCGCGCTCATGCTCACCCTGCTCACCATCATCGTGATCGCGGGGCTCTCTCTGCTCCTGCTGGGGTCGATCGTCAGCCAGTTCGTGCCGCTGCAGACCGCGCAGAAGCGCACCCAGACCGTGTACGCGGCCGAGGCCGGCCTCCAGGCCGGGCTCGCCGAGCTCCGCCTGCACAGCCGGGTCGCCACGAACGGCAACACCTACGGCAAGCCGGCGGATCTTCCCTGCAGCTCGAACCTCGATCCCGACGGCGTCACCCGCTACTACGGCAAGCTGGCCGGCAGCCTCGACGACGGCTCGTCCTCGGCCTCCGGACTCGGCTATGACATCGCCATCACCTACCACTCCGACAACCCGCTCGGAAAGGGCCAGGCCTGGATCAGCAACCCGGCCAATCAGATCCACTGCGGCCTGAGCACGACCAACCAGCCCGGATACGCGGTCGTGACGGCGACCGGCACCGGCGCCGGAATCTCGGACCTGGACGAGAAGCTCGGCAATCGGACGGTCTCTGCGATCTACGAGTTCCGGCTCACCAACGTCAACATTCCCGGCGGCCCGATCTGGGTCTCCGGCGGCGCGCAGTGCCTGATGGCGGCGAGCGCCGCAGCCAACGCGCAGATCAACTTCGTGTCGAAGGCGCAGTGCGAGGATCCGGCCAACGCAGCGCTCGTGAACTGGGTCTACGACAAGAAATGGCACCTCTCCCTCGCCTCGACCATCGGCGTCACCGGCGTCACCGAGCTCTGCATCACGAACCCCGACACGACCTCGTCGAGCCAACGGGCCAGACTCACAGCCTGCGGTCCAGGCGGCTCCAACCGTGCCGACGCCGGCCAGCGCTGGGGCTGGGACGCCGGCTGGACGTGGAACGGCATGCACTGCAGCCGGAGTACGAACACCACCCCGGTCAGCCCGACGAGTACCAACTGCCAGACGTTGCGGAACAACTCGAGTCTCCGGCCCTACAACAACGGCAACGTCCTGTGGATCGGCGCCACCACCACGCAGTTCGACCCGTCGCCGCGTGTGGGCCCGGGCGCTGCGAGCAAGTCCACCGATCAGCTCGTCAACTACAAGGAGTTCGGCCGCTGCGCCGACGTGACCCACGCCGACATCAACAAGGCGTTCATGATCGTCTACCCCTGCAAGCAGGACCCGACCGGGAACAACGCCTTCGACTGGAACCACAAGTGGAAGTACACGGAACCGTCGAGGAACTACACCAACGGCACCCTCCCGACCATGTGCGCGAACACCGAGGATGCGGCCTGCAAGAACGGCCCGCAGCAGATCAAGGTAACCCCCAGCTCCGACTACTGCTTGACCGTGGCCAGCACGACCGGGGTCTCCGAACTCGTCTTCAAGGCGTGCAACTCGGGCGACGCGAAGCAGAGGTTCACGCGCTACACGCACGTACCGGACCAGGCCAGGTCATGGGCGTTCATCGACAGCTACGGCCGCTGCCTCACCGCCGACGACGACAACAAGTTCGAGGGCAATTGGTCGTACCTGCGCATGAAGCCCTGCGCCTCGGGCTCGCTGGAGCAGAAGTGGAACGCACCACCGCAGAGCTCGGCCTCGTCGTTCGGCAGCTTCCGCGAGGTCTCCGAATGACGAACGCCCGCGAACAGTACGCAGTTTTCCAGGCAGAAGAGGAGGGGGCATCGTGAGCAACGTTGTCGCGGTCGAATTGAGCCGTTCCGGCGTGCGCGCGGTCGAGGTGTCTCGTGCGCACACCCCGTCGCCGGTGATCCAGCGCTACGGCGCGGCTCCGCTCTCGGAGGGAGCCGTCTTCGACGGCGAGATCCAGCACCCGACCGAGGTCATCAGCGCGATCAAGCAGCTCTGGCGCAAGTCCCGCTTCTCGACCAAGCACGTCGTCATGGGCGTCGGCAGCCGCAAGGTGCTCGTGCGCGAGGCGACGCTGCCGATCGTACCGGGCGGCCACACGAATCGGACCCTCGCGTTCCAGGTGCAGGACATCATCAGCGCCCCGGTCGAGGAGACGGTGCTCGACTTCGTCCCGCTGCGCGAGGACCAGATCGAGGACGCCGAAACGGGCCGCCGCTCGGCCGGCCAGGAGGGCCTGCTCATCGCAGCACCGAAGGACGGCATTCTGACGAACGCCAAGATCCTGACCCGGGCGGGGCTGACCGTCACCGGGGTCGACCTTTCCGCACTCGCACTCAGCCGGGTGCTGACCGGTGCGCAGACCACCGGCACGACCGCCATCCTCAACATCGGCGCGAACACGACCCAGGTGGTGCTCGTCACCGACGGCACGCCCCAGTTCGTGCGCGTGATCCCGAACGGCGGCGATGACATCACGCGCACGCTGGCGCAGCTGCAGGATCTCAGCTTCGTGCAGGCCGAGGCCCTCAAGATCCGGCTCGGGCTGTACGCCGTGCAAGGGGACAAGGCAGAGATCGAGGCGGAGAACTCGATCCGCGAGAGCGTCGCAGCGCTGCTCGGCAACGTGCAGGGAACGATCGGCTACTACACGTCGAAGTACCCGGAGCGAACGATCGAACGCATCGTCCTCTCCGGCGGCGGCTCGCGCCTCGGCGGCCTGAGCAGCGTGCTGCAGGACGCGCAGCGGGTTCCCGTCGAATACGCGAACCCGTTCGGGACGTTCACGCTGGCCGGCCGCGTCGATCAAGCGGAGCTGAACGGTCTGGGTCCCGAGCTCGCCGCATTGCTGGGTCTCACGATCGGAGGGGGTGCGCGATGAGCCCGAGGAAGAAGGGCGACGAGTCGCCGAAGTCGCGACGGGGGGCCGACCAGATATCGAAGCCCGTGCTCGCCAGCGTCAACCTCCTGCCGCAGGAGTACTACACCGGGCTTGCCGAGCGACGCGTCCTGCGCGTGCTCGCTCTCGGTGTCGTCGGCCTGCTGCTCATCGGGGCCGCGGGCAGCGTCGCGGTGGCGATGAGCGCGAACGAGGCGAAGGCGGAGCTCGTGGCCGAGCAGCAGCGCGGCGCGGCACTGCGCGCCGAGCGCGCGCAGTACGCCGAGGTCACCGAGGTGAACGGCGAGCTCGAGACCGCCCGTGCTGCGCAGGCGATCGCGCTCTACGCCGAGGTCGACTGGGCGGGTGTGACCCGCGAATTCACCAACGCGCTGCCCAGCGGCGCCGACGCTTCGACGCTCAACCTCGGCCAGCGCCTCTCCCCCGGCGTCGGCTCGGTGGGAGTCACGAGCACCAGCGAGGCGAATCCCCTCAGCTCGCTCTCCGTGATCTTCATCGAGTACCGGGTGACGAGCACCTCGGCCGACACCGGCGCGAAGCTGCTCGACCGGCTCGAATCGAGGATGACCGGCTTCGAATGGGCCACGCAGACCTCGGCCTCCGTGGACAAGGACGGCGGCTACGCCTTCACCGGCCTGATCCGCCTCGGCGTGGATGCGGTCGGCACGAGCCGGGCGAAGGACATCGACGAGGCCACGCTCGACGCACTTCGGGAGTCGCTGACGCAGGCCTCGCTCGATGAGACGACGACCACGGGAGGGGTGCAGTGATGTTCACCGGTTCACGCGGCAGGCTGCTGCTGATCGGCCTGATCCTCCTCGCCGTCGGCGCGGTCGCGCTCAGCTGGCTCCTCGGGGTCGAGCCGCAGCTCAAGGCGCTCGATCAGGCGAAAGAGGCCACCGCGCAGGAGCGGGGCCTGAACGACATCGAGCAGGTCGCCGTCGCCGGTCTGAAAGCGCAGAGCGAGAATCTGCGCGAGTACAAGCGCGACCTCGGGGAGTATCAGGACGCGATCCCCGAGACGGCCCAGCTGCCGGACCTGCTCCGTGAGCTCGAGTCGGCCGGCTCACGGGCGGACGTCACGATCGAGAAGCTCACCACGAGCCCGATCCTCGCCTACACCCCGCCCGAGTGGCAGCAGCCTGCACCGAGCACCGGAGACGGGCGTCTCGTGGGCATCACGATCGAGATGGAGGCCACGGGAGACCAGACCAAGCTGCGCGACTTCGTCTCGCGCGTGCAGAAGCTCGATCGCTACATCACGGTCGGCTCGGTAGCCTACGCCGTCGGAACCGAGGCTTCGAAGGTGCAGGTCACCGGAACGACGTGGGTGCTCATGACGGCCGAGGCCGCGGCCGCCTACGCCGCATCCGACGCTCCGGTCGTGGCGCCCGCAGAGGAGGCCCCGGCGGAGTAGTCGCCCCGCCATTCGGTTTTCTCGGCGCGGTCGTATGCGCCGACGAACACGCACACTGTCAGGGGTCTGCGCAGCGTCAGAAATCGGCGCAGCGTCAGCTGTTCCGCGCGAGAATAGCTGACGCTGCGCAGATTTCTTACCGAGCGGCGGTCAGCAAGCACCGGTCAGCACGCGCCGACCACCCGCACCCACGAGGCCGGGCCCGTCGCGAACCTCAGCTCGAGTACGCGCTGTTCTCATGCACGTAGTCGTGCGTGAGATCGTTCGTGCGGATCGTCGCCGTGTGCTCGCCGGCGAAGAGCTCGATGAGCACGTGCGTACGGCGCGGCGTCAAGTCGCACTCGTCGACCGGGCGGTCAGGCCCGCCCGCGTGGCACAGGCGCACGCCGTTGAAGCTGACATCCGCCGCGTAGGGGTCGAACGCCGCCTCGGTCGTGCCGATCGCGGCGAGCACGCGCCCCCAGTTCGGGTCGTTGCCGAAGATCGCGGCCTTGAAGAGGTTGTTGCGGGCGACCGAGCGGCCCACCTCGACCGCGTCCGCCTCGCTCGCGGCGCCGCACACCTCGATGTCGATGTCGTGGCTCGCGCCCTCGGCGTCGGCCTGCAGCTGGGCCGCCAGATCGTCGCAGACCGCCGTCAAGGCCGCCGTGAACTCCGCCTCATCGGCTGCGACGCCGCTCGCACCGCTGACCAGCAGCGTGACCTGATCGTTCGTCGACATGCAGCCGTCGCTGTCGAGGCGGTTGATCGTGCCGCCGACGGCCGCGCGCAACGCGCGATCCGCGGCGTCGCCGTCGATCCGCGCGTCCGTGGTGATGACCACGAGCATGGTCGCGAGGCCCGGGGCGAGCATGCCGGCGCCCTTCGCCATCGCGCCGATCCGCCAGCCGTTCCCCGCGTGGGTCGCGGTCTTCTCGACCGAGTCGGTGGTGAGGATCGCCGCAGGGGCCGTCGTGTCGTCCTCGGCGAGCTGCTGCACCAGGTCCGGTACGCCGTCGACGATCTTGTCGCGGAACGCCTGGTCCCCGGTGCCGATGAGGCCGGTCGAGCAGACGAGCACGTCCTCGGGCGCAGCGTCCAGCTCGCCCGCGACGGCTTCTGCGGTCAGGCGAGCCGTGGCATAGCCGAAGTCGCCGGTGAAGCAGTTCGCTCCTCCCGAGTTGAGGATCACGGCGCGCGCCGGGCCGTCGGCGGCGACCTTGCGGCTCCACAGGATCGGGTTGGCCTGCGCGCGGTTGCTGGTGAAGACGACCGCCGCCGCGCGGTGCGGGCCGTCGTTGACGACGAGGGCGAGGTCGGGCTTGCCGGTGCTCTTCAGCCCGACGGCGATGCCGGCCGAGCGGAACCCCTGCGGGAAGGTGACGGTCATGGTTTCTCTGTTCTTTCTTCTGCAGCGGCAGCGAGAGGCGAAAAAGTGCTCATGATCGGCGCGATCTGAGCAATTTCTCGCCTTTCGAGAGGGTTCGGGCTCACGGCGCGACGCCGTTCACCGGCAGGCCGAGCGTCTCGTCGAGGCCGAGCGCGATGTTCGTCGACTGGATGGCGGCGCCGGCCGTGCCCTTGGCGAGGTTGTCGAGCGCGGCGACCACGACGACCCGCCCGGCGGCCTCGTCGACGGCGATCCCCATGAGGCAGGTGTTCGCGCCCAGAGTGTCGGCGGTGCGAGGAAAGGACCCTTCGGGCAGCACCTGCACGAACGGCTCGTCCGCATAGGCGGCTTCCCAGGCGCCCCGAACCTGCTGCGCCGTGACGCCCGGGGCGAGCCGCGCCGTCGAGGTCGCGAGGATCCCACGGCTCATCGGCACGAGCACGGGGGTGAAGCTCAGCGTCGGCTCCGCACCGGCGCCCGCGTCGCGCAGAGCCTGCTGGATCTCGGGGATATGGCGATGCGTGCCGCCGACCGCGTAGGGGTTCGCCGTGCCCATGAGTTCGGAGCCGAGCAGGTGCGTCTTCGCAGCCTTTCCTGCGCCGCTCGGTCCCACCGCCAGGACGGTGACGAGATCCTGCGCCTCGATCACGCCGGCAGCGACGCCCGGTGCGAGCGAAAGCGCCACCGTGCTCGCATTGCAGCCCGGAGCCGCGATCCTCGTCGCCCCGCGCAGCGCCTCGCGCTGCTTCACGAGCCCGCCGCCCTGCGATCCACGATCCTGCGACCCGCCGGCGACGATCAGCTCGGGTACCCCGTAGGTCCAGTGGCCGTGGTGCTCGCCGCCGTAGAACGCGGCCCAGTCGGCAGCGCTCCGCAATCGGTGATCCGCCCCGCAGTCGACGACCGTGCCGGTGCGGTGCAGTTGAGCGGTGAGCTCGCCCGAGGCGCCGTGCGGCAGGGCGAAGAAGACGATGTCGTGGCCGTCCAGCAGCTCGGGCTTCGTATCCTCGAGCGTCAGATGCGCGAGCGAGCGCAGATGGGGCTGGTACTCGATCAGCGGCCTTCCGGCACTCGAATGGCCGGTCACCGTGCGGATCTCGAACTCGGGATGAGCCGCGAGCAGCCGCAGCAGCTCACCGCCCGCGTATCCGGATGCTCCCGCTACCGCAACGGAAAAGCTCATCGCCGCCTGCTCCCTGCCTGCCGTTCGTCATTCGCGCCGCTTCGGGCACCCCTCCATTCTGGCACTGCCGCGACGGACACCGGGCCACCGGCCCACGCACCGGGCCACCGGCCGGCGCACTGCCGGGCGCGCCCGG
>NZ_JBHSRW010000036.1:0-16976 GCF_042659205.1 Leucobacter soli | reverse complement strand
CCGACGGCGCGGCCGAAGCGATCGCCCGCCGTGCCGCCGTCGATGCGGAAGCCCTGCTCGGCGCTCAGCGAGCCGAGCTCGAGGGTGGCCGTGCGGCTCGGGTCGCCGTAGACGACGTAGGCCGCGCCGGCTCCCGACATGGCGGTCTCCGTGTCCGGGTTGATCGGGTCGTAGCCGTAGGCGCCGAGCAGCGCGTCGGGCACGTCGTCGCCGTTCACGTCGCCGATGCCGGCGACCGCGTATCCGGTGCTGTCGCCGCTCGCCGCGCCGTTGATCCAGTACCCTCGCGGGGTGGCCAGATCGTTGCAGGATCCGGTCGTGGTGTCGACGCCGCTCTCGTCGCAGGTGTAGACCGAGACGTCCGCGAGCGGGTCGGAGTAGACGGTGGCATCGGCGTCGGAGCCGAACACGATCGCGGCGCCGCCGGAGCGGGGACCGGTCGCGGCGTTGACGACGCCGTCGGCGCCGAGCAGCAGATCCGCCTTGCCGTCGCCGTTCACGTCGCCGGCTGCGGCGACCGAGACGCCGAGCCGGTCGCGCTGACGGGTGGGCCCGTAGATCGCGAAGCCCTTTCCTGCGAGGCTGCCGGTCTCGATCGTGCCGTTCTGTCCGCCCCAGACGACGTAGCCGGCGCCGGGAGCCGCCACGCTCGATCCCCAAGGCGTCGAGACGTAGGCGCCGAAGAGCAGGTCGTCGATCTCGTCGCCGTTCACGTCGCCGACCGTGGAGACGACGCTGAGCGCCTCTCCGGTCTTCCCGGCCACGGTGATCGCGACGCGGTCGGGATCCTGGGTCAGGTCGATGTTGTCGATGTCCCTCTTGCCGGGGATGACGTAGACCTTGTTTCCGCTCGAGCTTCCAACTGCGAAGTCGTCGAGGCCGTCGCCCGTCACATCGCCGATGTCCTTCACCGAGTAGCCGAAGCGCGTGTCCCCGGTGGGACCCTTGACGGTGAAGCCGCGCTCGCCCAGTGCGTCGAGGGTCACGGGTTCGAAGTTCTTCGCGCCGAACACCACGTATGCGCTCGTGGCGATGTAGTCGCCGATGATGATGTCGTCGTAGCCGTCGCCGTTCACGTCACCCGCGCAGGATGCAGAGAACCCGATCAGCGCGTTCGCCCGGGAGGGGCCGTCGATGCGGACGGCGTTCACGTCCTCGGGGTTCGCGAGCGATCCGCCGGCCGCGGTCTCGCTGCCGAGCACCGCGTAGGCTGCACCGATGCGGTTGAGGCTGCCCTTCGACCACCACCAGGCGCCGAAGACCGCGTCGTCGTAGCCGTCCCCGTTCACGTCGCAGGACGACGTGCTGACCGCTGAACTGGTGGCGGCACCCGGGTCGCCCGTGAACGTGAGCACGGTTCCCTGTTCGGTCGGGAGCGCGTCGGCGAGGGCCGGGCTCACGGGGAGCGCGACGAGGGCGCCGAGCGCGAGTGCCGAGGCGGCGAGGCTCGCGAGTGGTCTGCTGGATGGACTCACAATGATGTTCCTTACGTGTTCGGTGGTGGTTCCGGGGTCCGGTCCGGGGTTCGGCCCGGGGTTCGGCCCGATCCGGGCCCGGCTCGGTGCTCGGTTCAGTTCGGCGCGTGGACGCCGTTGTTCTTGCCCCAGTCGGCGTGCAGGTCGAACTGCTGGCGCTCGAGCCTGAGGCTCGTCGCGAGGGATCCTGCGACGGCCCACTGCTCGATGGCGCCGACCCTGCGCGTCGTCTCGGCGTTGCCGCCATAGGGGTCGGTGTAGAGGGTCGGGCTCCCATCGAGGCCGACGACCTCGTTCTGACCGATGTAGAAGTCGCGCTGGGCCCCGTCGAAGGGCGAGCGGGGATCCCGGTAGTCGAAGCGCTCGCTGCCTGCGACGGTGCTCCACGGGTAGACGTTCGCCGCGCGCTCGGCGGAGGTCGCCTCCCACAGCAGGTCGAGCGGCCGGCTGACCGCGTTGGTGGTCGCGGTGCTGTAGCGCACGTCGTAGTAGCGGCTGGGATTCCGGATCCCGAACCAGGGGTCGAAGGAGGCGACGACGGTACCGTCGGCGGTCCGCAGCTCGTTCGCGCTCTGCCAGATCTCGTAGAGCGCCCAGATGTCGGAGGCACCCGAGACCGCGCTCTCGGCGCAGCCGCGATCCGGGATCTCCCTGGTTCCGCCGGCAGTGACGGCGGGCGGCAGCATGCTGCCCGTCGTCGCCACCGTGGCGCCGCGCGCGCAGGATCGGTTGAACTCGTTGGGCTCGCCGTAGAGCGAGAGCGTGGTGCTGATGAGTTCGGTGCCGTCGGTGCACTTCACCGCGTAGATGAGTTCGTGTGCGTTGTTCGAAGTGGCGTCGGCCGACCAGCTGCCCTGGTGAGCCTTGATCAGGAAGTCGCAGACGACCCGCTCACGCTCCCCCGAGGCGTTCTCGAACGTCACGCTCCGATGGTCGGCATCGACGAGTCCGACATTGTTGCGCACGAAGACCTTGTGCCCGCCGTTGTCCTCGTGCCGCATCGACAGATGATCGTGCCCGGCGGCGATGTGGTTGTCGAGCTCCTCGCTCGCATAGCCGAAGGGAAGCCCTCGGGGCTCGCCCTCGACCAGGTCGTCGGGCGCGAAGTGATCCGCCACCCACTCGGCGATGTCGGAGCTCGCGGGGTCGGCGCCGTGCTCGTGGCCGAAGGTGCAGAGACGGCCGGTCGCGGGATCGGTGACCTCGGCCGGATGCCAGGTCGGGTAGTACTTGCCGTCGGGGCCGACCGTGCGGTAGCTCTCGTGCAGCGAGGCCGGGCAGGTGTCGTACTCGGTCGGCGTCCAGTTGCGCTGCGCGTAGGCGACGGACGCGGTACGCACCGGGATCGCCTTCGTCAGGCGCACGGTGCGAGTGGACTGCACGGCGTCCGGTCGGGTCTCCGAGATTACGACGCGATACGCGACCGCCGCGTCGCCGAGCGACGCGTACGCGGAGGCCGGGACGCGAAGCATGACGCTCGTCGCCCCCTTCTTCGCGGTAACGGTCGTGCGTGCGACGGATCCGCCGGAGCTCGTCTGCAGTGCGACGGTTGCCGCACAGCCCGTGGACGCCGCGCAGGTCAATGCGAGCGGGAGGGTGCGATCCTTCGCGATCGCGTAGTTCGTCTGCGACAGCGAGAGCTTCGCCTTCGCCGGCCGGACGGTACGGCTCTTCGAGAAGCTCCGCTTGCTCGGCTTGACCGTGCTCCCGGTGACCGCCAGTTTCGCGGATCCCCGCTTCACGAACTTCTGATACTGGTTCTTCGAAAGCTTCCAGGTGAGCGTCGCACTCTTGCGCTTCGCGATCCGGTAGTTGATCGTCTTCCGGCCTCCGGAGCCGAGCGTGACGACGATCTTGCCTTGGCAGGCACTGGAAAAGGTGCAGGCGAGACGGACTGCGACGATCCGGTCGGCGCCGATCGTCGCCTCGAGCGACACGGTGGGTCGGCTCGCCGCCTCCGCCGCGACCGGTGCGACGGTGAGCCCTGCCACCGCGAGTGTCACAACGGCGAGGAACGCGATAGCGCCTCGTCGCCTTCCTCCGGTCTCGACCGTCGATCGCGCACGTCGCAGCGTCATCCGTCCCCGCCTCGTTCTTCTCCGCGTCGCGATGCCGCATGCGGGCGTCGCGGATCGGCGCCTCACTCGGTGCCGCATCGCGCGGAACCCGCTGCGGCGAGTTCATCTTACTTAGATTAGGTTTGCCTAAGCAAGATCGGATGAGATCGGCTGACCGGAGGTCCGGGTAAACGCGAACGGGCGGGGACGATGTCTCCACCGTCCCCGCCCGTATCGTGCGGGAGCTGCAGGGGTCCGCGCTCGGAGAGCCGAGCCGGCGCATCCAGCGCCGCTCAGGAGCGGATCCCGCGAAACCCTACTCCTGGACGAGAGCCGCCTGCACGTCCAGCGTGATCGTCACATCGCTCCCGAGCAGCAGGCCGCCCGTCTCGAGCGGCGCGTTCCACTGAATGCCGTAGTCCTCGCGCTTGACCACCGTGCTGGCGGTGAAGCCTGCCTTGTAGTTGCCGTAGGCGTCCTGGCCGAAGCCGCCGAGCTCGAAGTCGAAGGTGACGGGCTTGGTCACACCGCGCAGGGTGAGGTCGCCGTCCACCTTGAAAGAGCCGTCGTCCTCGCGCACACCGGTGCTGACGAACGAAAACTCGGGGAACTCCTCGATCGCGAAGAAGTCGTTGGTGCGCAGGTGGTTGTCGCGATCCGCCTGGTTCGTGTTGATCGAGCCGACCTCGACGGTAGCCTTCACGCTCGACTCGAGCGGGCTCTCCCCGGTGACCAGCTCGCCCGCGAACCGCTCGAACTTGCCCTTGACCTTGCTGATCGCGAGGTGCCGGACCGAGAAGCCGACCTCGGTGTGGGTGGGATCGATGACCCAGGTGCCAGCGCGGTAGCCGGGGATCTGATCTGCGGTAATGGACATGAGGCCTCCTGTGTTGCCGGGTATGCTTACTTGACGGTTCAATTAAAATCAGTGTAACGCAGATTTAGTTGAATTTGCAAGTAATAATTTCAGCGGGGTCGGCGGCGCGCCGCAGCCCGCGCTCGCGCCGTGGTCGTGTCGTCGATCTCGGCAGGGACGAAGGAGCCGTGACGGCGCCGTGCGGCCTCGCCGATGAGGAAGTCGGCGATCGCCGGGTTCTTCGGCAGGAGTGAACCGTGGAGGTAGCTGCCGATCACGTTCCCGGTACGGGCCCCCTCGTGCTCGTCGCGCGGGTTGTTCCCCGCCCCTTGGAGCACCCGCCCGAGCGGCGCGGATCCCGGTCCGAGCACCGTGTCGCCGCTGTGGTTCTCGAATCCGATGATCTCGCCGAACTCGTCGCTCTCGACCACTATGTTGCCGATCATGCGCTCACCGCCGCCGCGCGTCTCGACGTCGAGCACTCCGATCCCGGTCAGTTCCTCGCCCTCATGGGTGAGGAATCGATGGCCGAAGAGCTGGTACAGGCCGCAGATCACCAGCATGGGCGTGCCGTCCGAGGCGAGCGCGCGTATCGCGTCGCCGCGCGCCAGCAGATCGACGGCCACGCGGCCCTGACCCGAATCCTGCCCGCCGCCGCCGATCACGATATCGACCTGCTCGGGCAGCGGGTCGCCCGGGTTCACGTCGACCACGCGCGGGGTGAAACCGTGCGCCGTCGCACGACGCGTGAGCGCGAGCACATTGCCGCGATCGCCGTAGATGTTCATGTCGCGCGGGTAGAGCGACACGATGACGAGTTCCCGTTCGCCGCTCACCAGACATCCTCCACATCGGTCAACCCCGAGAGCTCCTTGCGCAGGGCGAGCATCGCCGTGTAGGTGCAGAAGATGCGCCGCGGTCGGCCGGGTGTTCGCTCGCGGAAGCCCGCGAGCGCGCGGCTCAGGTCCTCCTCGACCGCGCCGACCGCGACATCGTCGTGCTCGAGCCGCAGCGCCATGTCCCAGGCGCGCACCCCGCTCACGGTATCGACGCCCTCCGTGGCCAGCGAGGCGAAGTCCACGTCCCAGAGCCACGACATGTCGCGCCCGTCGGCGTACTGATCGTTGATCGCGATCATCGCGGCCACACCCTTCGGGTCGAACGAGGCGAGCCCCAGGCGGAAGCCCGCGGGGTTCTTGACGAGCACGAGCTCGAGCGGCTGCCCGTCCAGCTCGAGCCGTTCACCGCGACCGAATGCCGGCCGCACCTCGGCGAGGGCGGCGATCAGCTGCTCGGTCGTCGCCTCCGCCCGGCGGCTGCCGGGGCTCGTGTCGGCCGCAGAGCCGTTCGCAGAGCCGTCCGCAAGCGCGACACGTGCGGTCGCGAGCGCGGCCGCCGCGTTGAAGGTGTTGTAGAGGCCCTCGAGCTGGAGGGTGGTCTCGTGACGCGTCCCCTCGATCTCGAACACCGCGCGGTGATCGCCGAGCTCGACGAGCGTCACATCTGCGGACTGCCGACCTGCGGAGTCGGCCCGGTCGGCTGCGGAGTCGACGGCGGCGCCGTGGAACTCGCCGTCGCTCGGGAACATCGCCCGCAGCTCGTTCGAGAGTCCGAACCGGACGACGGCCGGTCCCGCCGAGGCGTCCCGCACGGCGCGTTCGCGGACGCTTTCGCCGATCGCGGCGATGAGCGGGTCCTCACGATTCACGACGAGACCGCGCGTCGTGGCGTCGGCGATGCGCTGCAGCAGCTTCGCCGTGGTGTCGATCTCGCCGAAGCGGTCGAGCTGGTCCCGCAGCACGTTGAGCAGCAGCGTGACGTCCGGTTGGACGCGCGCGATGAAATGCATCGCGTGGGCCTCGTCGAGCTCGAGCACCGCGACATCGGCGTCGAGCCGGCCGCGGAACGAGCACTCCCCGAGCGCCGCCGCGATGATGCCGCGCGTGAAGTTCGAGCCGGTGCGGTTCGTGAACACGCGGAGCCCCTGCGACTCGAGCAGCTCGACGATCATCTTCGTGGTCGTCGTCTTGCCGTTGGTGCCGCTCACGACGACGACGCCTCGGGGCAGGCCGTCGAGCATGTGGGCCAGAAAGCCCGGGTCGATCTTCTCGACGACGAGCCCGGGCAGAGCGGATCCTCCCCCGCGGAGTCGTGCCAGCTGCCGCACGGTCTTTCCGATCACGGCGGAGAACAGGTGGCGCATGCGTTCTAGGTTAGGGCACCCGCCGAGGCATCGTGGGGCGCAGTGCCGGTGCGCTCGACGCGGGAACCGGGAAGATCGCGATACCGATCCCGGCTCACCGGAGCGAGTCCGGCGAAGAGCGCGGCGACGATCGCGAACTGCCCGATCATCGAGATGAGCCCGCCGGCCGGGGCCGCATCACCGCCGTCGGTGCCGAACGTGTCCGCGATCCCCATGCCCATGCCGAAGCCGAGGAGGAACTCGAGCCAGCTCACGGCGGCGATCGAGAGCAGGCCGAGCACGACGATCCGGCGCGCCGCACGCGGCCCCGCGAGCACTCGCGTGCCGGCGAGCACCACGGGCACGAGCAGTGCGAGGACGATGAGCGCGGTGAAGACCCCTGTCGTGATGATTCCCGGCCCCTCGCCCGCGAGTCGCATCGCGGCGTAGATCTCGTCGAGCGTCATGCCGGGCAGTTTCGCGAGCGGGTTCCAGACGAAGACGTGCAGCAGGAGGGCGGCGAGCAGCAGCAGCCCACCGGCGGCGAAGGGCAGCGCCAGCAGGATGCGACGCATGGACCTCAGCGGCTCGCCCGGCCGCCCGCCGGCCGGGCCTCCGGCTGCGAGCACGAGCGCCGTCACCAGACCGGCGAGACCGTACGCCATGCCCGCGAGCGGAATGATCACGGCGAATCCCAGCGCGACGATGCAGACGATTCCGAGCAGTCCGACGAACAGCACGCGCTTCGCGCCGTAGGCGTCGAAGCCGATGAAGAGCGCCCGAAGCACCTGCCAGGATCCCGCGACGGCGAGCACCGCGGCGATCCCGACCACGCCCAGGCCGATCCACTCGAGACCATGGCCCGCGAACGGGTCGCCGCCGTACATCCACAGCCAGAGCAGGAGAAGCACGGCGCTCGAGAGGCACGCCGCGGCCCAGCGCGCACGGCGGACGGCTTCAGCCGAGGCGGGAATGCCGAGCACGACCGGACTGTCGCGATCCATCGACACCGATGTGGCCAGTGCGCCGAGCAGGATCGAACCCCGCGAGAGCCCGAGCTCCTCCGCGCCTGCCAGGTCGGAGAGCCACTCCTCCCGGTAGCGGCCGCGCACGTGCTGCGGCAGTGTGCCCGCGAGCAGACGCGCCGTCCAGCCGGCGAGGCCGCCGGTCGCCTTCACGCGCCCGCCCCCAGAACTCGTCCGGCCATCCCGGGGACCGCTCGGCCCGATCCGCTCTGACGCCTCCGGGCTCGAGCATGCGCGAGCGCGGCAGGCACGGCTGCCGCTCCCCCGTCGGTGAGGCGATAGAGTCGCCGCCGCGGGCCGCTCCGACCGGGATCCTCCTCCCATTCGGACTCCGCCCAGCCGAGCCTCTCCAGTCGCTCCAGTATCGGGTACACGCTCCCGGCCGGCCGGCCGGTGCGCTTCACCAGTTGCAGACCCCACGTCGGCTCGTCGAGCTCGAACAGCGCGGCGAGCACGTCTGCGGTCGCGGGGGTGATTCTCGCAAGCGGTTCCATGCTCAAACTCTATCTATATAGAGATAGAGTGGCAAGATCGAAGCGCCCCTTCCCAAGCAACACCCCCGGCAGCACTCCGGCAACATCGGCGAAAGGCGGGAAACGGCTTTTCCTCGCCTCGAAAAGCACCATTTCCCGCCTTTCGCCGCAGGTACCCCTCAGGGCCAGAAACGGCTGTTCACCTCATGCTGCGCGTCAGGTCTAGCAGCACGCGCGCGCACTGCGCAGCGCGCTGCACCGGGGTCGAGACGACCCCGGGACCTGCCACGAACAGCCAGAAATGGCTGTTCGCCTGATGCTTTGCATCAGGACTGGCAGGTCGGGCACCAGTAGAGCTTGCGGTTGCCCATCTCCTCGAGCACGATGTTCGTGCCGCAACGCTTGCAGGGCGTGCCCTCGAGCTTGTAGACCCAATGCCGCTCATCTCGGTCGCGCAGCGCCCGCGCGTACTCCTCGCCCTCGAGCCCGTCGATCGTCATCATCTGCCCGACAGTGATGCCGATCTCGAGCAGGTGCGCCCAATCGTCCCAGAGCGCCTCGAGCACCGTGCGATCGAGGCTGTTGGCCGGAGCGTGCGGATCGAGCCCGGCGCGGAACAGCATCTCGGCACGGTAGATGTTGCCGATCCCCGCCACGACGGACTGATCCATCAGTACGAGCCCGATCGGAGTCTTCTTCTTGTGCGCGCGCTCGACGAAGCGCTGCTGCTCTTCGGGCGTGTTCGCGTTCGCGGGGTCGGGGCCGAGACGGTCCAGAACCCGTTCCACCTCGGCCGGGGTCAGCACCTCGCAAGCAGTGGGTCCGCGCAGGTCGGCGCACACCGAGTCGTTCAGCAGCCGGACGCGCACCTGGCCTCGCGGCTCGGGCGGCCAGGCGCCCGTCTCCCCCGCTGCGGCATCGTGTTCCGCCATGCGCACACGCGTACGGCGCGGGGCTCCGATCGAGGCCACCGAATCCTCGGCGTCGCGGTCCACCAGCGCAGCACCCGCGACCCGCGAGTACTCCCCGGTCTGCCCATAGCGCAGGTGCGTGTCGCCCGTACCGTGGATCTGGATCGACGGGTCGACCCTGATCTCGCCCGAGAAGTCCCAAGCGCCGTAGATGCCGAGGTGCACGCGCAGCCACTCGTCGCCAGCGAACTCGAGGAACATGTGCTTGCCGACCGCGCGCGAGTCCGTGATCTCGCGGTGGTTCAGGATCGCGGCGCCCTGCGCAAAACGCCCCTGCGGGCTCGTGACCTCGGGCGCGGTGCCGACGAAGTTCGCGCCGAACTGGCGCGCGATGCGGTGTACGGAGTGGCCCTCTGGCATCGTTGTGCTCCCTGCTTCCCTCTGGTCCCCGTTCATCTGTCGCTCCGCTGCATGATTCCGGCGAATACCGCGCCGAACCGACAGATGAACGACGGGGCGGTGCGCCGGGCCGAGGCGGCGCGGCCAGCGGGCTACGGCGCGTCGATCTGCTTGCCTGCGATGGCGCCGGTCCGCTCGTACTCGCCCAGCTGCCCGATGCGGCGCACGTGCCGCTCGTCACCGGTGAACGGGGTCGCGATGAACAGGTCGATGAAACGGATCGCCTCATCGACCGTGTGCTGGCGCGCGCCGATCGAGATCACATTGGCGTCGTTGTGCTCCCGGGCGAGGGCCGCGGTCGAGTCGTTCCAGACGAGCGCGGCGCGGATCCCATCGACCTTGTTGGCGGCCATCTGCTCGCCGTTGCCCGAGCCGCCGAAGACGACGCCGAGAGCCTCGACGCCGCTGCGCGCGTCGCGCGCCACGCCGAGTGCGGCATTGATGCAGAACGACGGGTAGTCGTCGAGCGCATCGTACTCCTGCGGCCCGTGATCGATGACCTCGTGCCCCTCCTCGCGCAGATGCTGCTGCAGGTGCTGACTGAACTCGAGGCCGGCGTGGTCGGTGGCGACGTGGATGCGCATGACTCCGAGTCTACCGAGCGGGGATCGGCGGGTCGGCAGCGCCGGCGCACCGAGGTATCGGCGCACCAAGATATCGGTGCCGCCGATCGACTAGAACTGCGGTCCGCTGGTGCGCCCGCGTTTCAGCTCGTAGAAGCCGGGCACGCTGGCGGCCGCGAAGATCCCGTCCCACAGCTGCAGGGCGGCGTCTCCCGTCGGCGCCGGGGTGACGACCGGGCCGAAGAAGGCGACACCGTCGATGGAGATGATCGGCACGCCCACGTCGGGGCCGGCGATCTCCATGGCGTGGTCGGTGTTCGCTCGGAGCACGGCGTCGGACTCCGCATCCGCGGATGCGGCGAGTTCGACCGGAAGCCCGGCCTCGGAGAGCGCCTCGGAGAAGATCGCATCGAAGTCGTCGCGCCCGCCGGGATGGATCCGCGTGCCGACCGCGGTGTAGAACCGGCCGACGGCCGCATCGTCCGCGCTCTCGGCGATCGCGACCGCGACCTGGCCGGCGCGCTTGCCCTGCCGATGACCCTCGGCATGGTCTCCCGTGTCGCGCCCCTCGTTCAGGATCGCGAGGCTGATGGGCCGCCACGAGACCGGGAAGCCGCGCGTCTCGGCGACCTCCTGCACCCACCGGCTCGTCATCCAGCACCAGGGGCAGATCGGATCGAAGTAGAACTCGACGTTCGGCTGAGCACTCATGTCAGCGAGTCTATTCGACCGCGGCCTCGGTCTGCGCGCCGGGCACCGGGAAGAGCCGCTCGATAGCCGCGCGCTGCGCCGCGTCCGGCCGGAACGCCTCAGCCGCGGCAGCGTTCTGCCGCACCTGATCCGGGGTGGTCGCTCCCGCGATGACGCTCGCGATCGGCTCGTGGGTCAGCAGCCAGCCGAAGGTCGCCTCGAGCATCGTGACCCCCCACTCGTCGCAGAGCGCCCGATAGGCGTCGAGCGCGTCCCAGTCGGCCTGCTCGGCGACCTCGGGGCGCTGCCGCATGATCCGCGAGTCCGCGGGAAAGCCGTCGCGCGAGAACTTCCCGGTGAGCAGCCCGTTCGCGAGAGGGAAGAACGGGAGCAGCCCGAGCCCCAGCCGCCGCGCGGCCGGCGTCTCCTCGCGATCCGTCTCCCGCTTCACGAGGCTCAGCTCGTTCTGCGCGGAGACGAACCGGGCGAGGCCGAGCTCGGCGGCGGTCCGCGCGGCTTCCTCCATCTGGGCCGCGCTGAAGTTCGAATGCCCGATGTACCGCACCTTCCCCTCCTCGACGAGCTCGTCGAGCGCCGCCAGCGTCTCGGCGATCGGCGTCTCGGGATCGGGCATGTGCATCTGATAGAGGTCGATGCGGTCCGTGCGCAGGCGGTTCAGCGACCCCTCGATCGACGCCCGGATGTAGGCTCTGGAGCCTCGCGCGCCGGCGTAGGGCGCACCCGACTCGGGGTAGCCGAACTTGGTCGCGAGCACGATGTCGTCGCGGCGGGCGCCGAGCGCCGACCCCATCATGGTCTCGCTGCGTCCGAAGGCGTAGCCGTAGAGGTCGGCGGTGTCGAAGAGCGTGATCCCGGCGTCGATCGCGGCACCGATCACCGCGTCCGTGCCGGCTTGATCCTCGGTCGCGGATCCCGGCCGCCCGAAGTTGTTGCAGCCGAGCCCGGCTGCCGAGACGATCAGATCCGAAGTTCCCAGCGTGCGCGTCATGCCTCAACGATAGGCCGCATCGGCGGCGGTCGCTCGGGACGCTTCGCCCGTCCGGAACACAGGCGATCCATAACCCCTCGGGAATAAGCTGGAGGGGTACGTCGCGGCTCGCGGATCACCGCTGCCGCGGACCGGTGGATCGACAACGGAGGAGTGCCGTGCCCGGAGAGAACCTGACCCGAGCCGAGGCCCGCGAGCGCGCGGGGGTCGTGCGCACCCGGAGCTACGAGATCTCGCTCGATCTCACCACCGGTGCGGAGGTGTTCCGAGCCGAGACGACCATCCGTTTCGACGGCACGCCGGGCGCCGACACGTTCATCGACCTGATCGCCCGCAGGGTGCTGAGCGTCGAGTTGAACGGGCGCTCGCTCGATCCCGCGGAGGTCTTCGCCGACTCTCGTGTCGCCTTGCCGGGGCTCGAGGCCGAGAACGTGCTCACGATCGTCAGCGACCAGCTCTACATGAACACCGGCGAGGGCCTGCACCGCTTCGTCGATCCCGCCGACGGCGAGGTCTACCTCTACTCGCAGTTCGAGGTGCCCGATTCGCGCCGCATGTACCCCGTCTTCGAGCAGCCCGATCTCAAGGCCACATTCCAGTTCACGGTCGTCGCCCCGGCTCGCTGGCAGGTCATCAGCAATCAGCCGACACCGGTCTCCGAACCGGTCGACGGCGCCGGCGGCGAGTCGACGATCGTGGAGGACGCCCTGGGCACGGGCGTCGCAGAGCCCGTCGCGGTCTGGCGCTTCGAGCCGACCCCCGTGATGTCGAGCTACATCACGGCGCTCATCGCGGGCCCCTACCGGGTGGTCCGCAGCGAGCTCACCAGCAGCGACGGCCGCACGATCCCGCTCGGCGTGTTCTGCCGCGAGTCGCTCGGCGAATACCTCGACGCCGACTACATCTTCGAGAAGACCCGCGAGGGCTTCGCCTTCTTCGAGCGCGAGTTCGACTACCCGTACCCGTTCGACAAGTACGACCAGATCTTCGCGCCCGAGTACAACATGGGTGCGATGGAGAACGCGGGCGCCATCACCTTCACCGAGGCGTACGTGTTCCGCAGCCAGGTCACGGATGCGATGCGCGAGCGCCGCGTCGTCACGATCCTGCACGAGCTCGCCCACATGTGGTTCGGGGATCTCGTGACCATGCGGTGGTGGAACGACCTCTGGCTCAACGAGTCGTTCGCCGAGTACATGTCGACGCTGGGCGTGGCCGAGGCCACCGAGTGGACCGACTGCTGGACCACCTTCGTCGCGAGCGAGAAGTCGTGGGCCTACCGGCAGGATCAGCTGCCGTCGACGCACCCGATCGTGGCCGAGATCCGCGACCTCGAGGACGTGCTCGTGAACTTCGACGGGATCACGTACGCGAAGGGCGCCTCGGTGCTCAAGCAGCTCGTCGCCTGGGTGGGGCGCGAACCCTTCATGCGCGGGGTGCACGACTACTTCGTGAAGCATCACCACGCGAACACCGAGCTCCCGGATCTGCTCGCCGAGCTGGAGGCGCGGAGCGGCCGCGAGCTCACGAGCTGGTCGCAGAAGTGGCTCGAGACCGCGGGGGTGAACACGCTGCGGCCGGTCTTCGAGGTCGACGGCGACGGTCGCTACACGAGCTTCGCGATCGAGCAGACCGCGGTGGCGGATCACCCGACTCTGCGGCCGCATCGGATCGCGGTCGGGCTGTACGACGACGAAGGCGGCCGGCTCATCCGCGGCAAGCGGATCGAGCTCGACGTCGACGGCGCGCGGACCGAGGTGCCCGAGCTCGTCGGCGAGGCCAGGCCGGCGCTGCTGCTCCTGAACGACGACGATCTGACGTACGCGAAGATCCGACTCGACGAGCGCTCCCTCGCCACCGCGACCGGCAGGATCCGCGACATCGACGATTCGCTCGCCCGTTCGCTCGTCTGGGGCACCCTCTGGGACCAGACCCGCGACGGCGAACTCCCGGCGAGCCGCTTCGTCGAGGTCGTGCTCGGCGGGATCGACGTCGAGACCAATTCGACGACGCTGCGCACTCTGATCGGGCAGCTGCTGCTCGCGGCGAGCAGCTACGTCGCGCCCGAGCGGAGGGAGGCGACGCTGGCGAAGGTGGCCGACGGGCTCTGGGTTCTGGCGCTGACCGCCGCACCGGGAAGCGACCTGCAGTTCCAGTTCGTGAAGGCGTTCGCTCAGCTGGCGGCGACCGATGCCCAGCTCGACACGGTGCTCGCGCTGCTCGAGGAGAAGACGCCGCTCGAGGGGCTCGATATCGACACCGACCTCGGATGGGAGCTGCTGATCTCCCTCGCTGCCGGCGGCCGAGCGACCCGCGAGGAGATCGAGGCGACGCTGGCGGAGGATCTCACCGCGAGCGGGCAGCAATCGGCAGCGCACGCCCGCGCCGCGCTCCCCACCGCCTCGGACAAGGCTGCGGCCTGGGCGGCGGTCTTCGACGAGCCCGGCCTGCCGAACGCCATCATCCGGGCGACCGGCCTCGGGTTCCTGCGCGCGCACGACCGTGCCCTGCTCGAGCCCTACGTCGAGCGGTTCTTCGGCGCCGCGCTCGACATCTACCGTTCGCGCAGCCACGCCATCATGGACGAGATCATCGACGGCTTCTACCCGGCCACCCTCGCGAACGAGGCGCTGCGCGACGCAACGGCGGGCTGGCTCGAGGGGAACCCCGACGCGCCGGCGGCCCTGCGCCGCATGATCGTCGAGCACCTGGCAGGCGTCGAGCGCGCACTCGCCGCGCAAGCGGCGGACGCGCGGGCGTGAGGATGCGCGTATGACCGAGTTCTGGGCGGCGATCACCGCGTTCTACACGGATTACCGGGTACTGTTCAACATCCTGCTCATCGTCCTCCTGGCGATCACGGCGAACTGGCTGCTGCGGCGCCTGCTCACGCGTGCCGTGCAGGGCGTAGTCAGCGGGGTGAAGCGTTCGCAGGACGTCGAATCCACGCAGGAGCTGACCGCCGGACCCTACCTGAACGCGCGCGCCGTGCAGCGGACGCGCACGCTCGGCACCGTCGGCCGGCACGTCATCACCTGGGTCATCGTGGTGATCGCCCTGATCCTGATCCTCGGCCAGCTCCAGGTGAACCTCACCGCGATCCTCGCCTCCGCCGGCGTCATCGCCGCCGGCCTGGCCTTCGGCGCGCAGAACATCGTGAAGGACATCCTCAACGGCGTCTTCATGGTGTTCGAGGATCAGCTCGGCGTCGGCGACCTCATCACGGTCGGCGAGATCACGGGCACGGTGGAGGATGTGGGGATCCGCATCACCAAGGTGCGCGCCGGCGACGGCACGCTGTGGTTCATCCGCAACGGCGAGATCCTCACCCTCGGCAACGCCTCGCAGGGGTGGGGCAAGGCGATCATCGACATCACGGTGAGCGCGGACGAGGATCTCGAGGCCGTCGAGCGCGCCGCGCTGGAGAGCGCGGCCGAGCTGGTGCACTCCCCGGAGTTCGCCCGCCGCGTGACCGGGGAGCCGGAGGTGCTGGGGCTCGAGAGCGTCTACGGGGATCGCGCGACGATCCGTCTCACGGTGCGCACACGGCCCGAAGCGCAGTTCGCGGTCCAGCGCGCGCTTCGAGCACGGATCAAGGCCCACTTCGGCACTATCGGCATCCAACTCGCCGATCAGCTGCCCCGCCCGGAGGGATCGGTATGACGCAGGATCCTCAGCCTCAGGCTCAGCCTCAAGGGCTGCCGCTCCTGCACGGACCGGCGGCCGAACAGGCAGCTGAACCGGCGCCCGTCGCCGAACCGGGCCCGCGCGCCGGTCTCACCCTGCGCCAGGGCGAGACCGGACCGGCCGTCACCGAGACGCTCTGGTCGCAGGTCGGCGGCACGGAGACGTTCGAGCGCATCGTGCGCGCCTTCTACCGGGAGGTGCGCGAGGATCCGCTGCTCGCCCCCATGTATCCCGACGCCGACTGGGAGGGCGCGATCTGGCGCCTGCGCAGCTTTCTCGAGCAGTACTGGGGCGGGCCGACGACCTACTCGGAGCAGCGCGGGCACCCGCGGCTGCGGATGCGGCATCAGCCGTTCCCCGTCACCCCGGCCGCGAAGGATCGCTGGCTCGTGCACATGCACGCGGCGCTCGACGAGGTCGGGCTGCCCCCGATGCACGACGCCGCATTCCGCGACTACATCGAGCGCGCCGCCGTCGCGATGGTGAACAGCTTCGAGTAGGCGTTCCGACACCGTTGAACCGGCAGAACCGTATCGCCGTCCGCTCGCTGCACCGATGCCGGCGACGCGGATGCCGTCGATAACGATCGGGCATCGTCCGCGGCATCGGCTTTGCATCGTCGTGCCGCGACGGTAGCGTCATGAGGGACCTGAGGTTCGTTCAACGGCGAGCGCGCCCCCGGTCCCTGCTCGTTCCTTCTCTCGCTACTGACCGGGGAAGCCGCCGCTCGGCGGGCCTGGCATGCTTCCGCCACCGGGGAACGATCCGCCGCCCGGGCCAGCACCGGCACCGACTCCCGAACCGGAGAGTCCGGTCAGTCCGCCGGAGCCCGCGTCGCTCTCACCGCCGTCTATCGCCGCGGCGAGATCCGCCAGGATGACCGTCGTCCCCGGGTCGATCCCCGAGCGGATCTCGGTGCGCTCCGCGCCGACCGCTCCGGTCTCCACTCCGACCGCCGTCGATTCGCCGTCGCGGAGCACGTTCACCGTGGCGACGTTGCCGTTCCGGTGCACCGCCGAGGTCGGCACCGTGAGCACCGACTCCGCGACGGCCGTCTCTATGCCGAGGCGGGCGGAGCCGCCGTTCAGCAGTTCGTCCTCCCCCGTGTCGAGCGCGACGGTCACGCTGAAGGCGGGCGTACCCGTGCTCGACTGATCGATGACGCCGATCGACGAGACTTCTCCGGGGTATGCAGTGCCGGTCGCGGCCACTGCGACGTCCCCGGTCTGGCCGACCTCCAGCTTCCCGATGTCGGTCAGCGACACGGTCGTCTCGACGAGGTAGCCGTCCTCGCCGATCACGGTAATGATCGAGGAGTCGGAGCCCGCCGTGACGTCATTGCCCTCGGCGAGGGAGACGGCGGCCACGCGTCCGTCGACCGGGCTCGTGAGCTCGGCGAGGGCGAGCTGCGCCCGTGCGATCTTCAGCTCGGCTTCGGCCGCAGCGATCGCAGCCTGGTCGGCGAGCAGCTGCTCGGCGGTGATCGTGGCGGTCGATCCGCCGGCTGCGGAATCCGAGGATCCCCCGCCTGGAGCGCTGCCGTCGGAGGCGCCACCGGAGGCGCCGCCGGGCGTCTCACCGCCCGAGTC
>NZ_JBHSRW010000035.1:0-17005 GCF_042659205.1 Leucobacter soli | reverse complement strand
CCTCCGCCCGTAGGCGCGCCACCAGCCCGGCGGGCTGCTCGGTACTCCGCCGGTGCCGCACGCCCGCGGCGTCGACCCAGCTCACCGTCGGCACGCGAGCGGCGGCTCCGCCGAGCTCTCCGGGCGGGCCCTCGGCGACGACGCGGCCGCCCGAGAGCACCCCCACGCGATCGGCGAGATGCGCGGCCTCGTCGAGGTAGTGCGTCGTGAGCAGGATCGCTGTGCCCTCGCCGGTCAAGCCCTCGAGCATGCTCCAGAACTGCCGCCTCGCCTCGGGGTCGAAGCCCGTGGTGGGCTCGTCGAGGAACAGCAGCTCGGGCCGTCCGACGATACCGAGTGCGACGTCGAGGCGGCGCTTCTGGCCTCCCGAGAGCTTGGTCGCGCGCTTGCCGGCGTGCTCGGTGAGGCCGACGAGGTCGAGCACCTCGTCGATGCCGCGCGGGTTCGGGTAGAGCCCGCCGAAGTGACCGATCAGCTCGCGCGCGCTGTAGGGCCCCAGCTCGCCCGTGGCCTGGGCGACGATGCCGATGCGCGCGCGCCAGGATCGCGGAGCAGAGAGCGGGTGCTCGCCGAGCACGCTCGTCTCGCCGCCGTCCGGCCGGCGGATGCCCTCGAGGATCTCGATCGCCGTGCTCTTGCCCGCGCCGTTCGGGCCGAGCAGCGCGTAGGTCTCGCCTGGGGCGATGTCGAGGTCGATGCCCCGCAGCACCTGCTGGTCGCCGTATCGCTTCGCGAGCCCGCGGACGCGCACCGCCGGCGCTTCTGCTGTCGTCGTGTTCGTCATGCTTCAAGCCTGACGCCTGCGGGCCGCGGGCGGCAGCGACCGGCGGAGGGATTATCGCATCCACCGATCGGTGGATGCGGTCTCCCCCGCCCAGCCGGGGTGGTCGACGAGCCTGCGCGGTTCAGCCGCGGGTGATCAGCGCGGTAGCGATGGCGGCGACGCCCTCCCCGCGGCCGGTGAGGCCGAGCCCGTCGCTCGTCGTCGCCCCGATGCTGACCGGCGCGCCGACGAGGTCGCTCAGGAACGTCTGGGCCTCGATCCGGCGCGGCGCGAACTACGGCCGAAGCGCGATGAGCTGCACCGACACATTGACCGGGCGCCAGCCGGACTCGGCCAGCCTCGCGAGCGCGAGGCGGACGAAGCCGGTGCTCGCGGCGCCCGCGGTCCCGGGAAGGTCCACGCCGACGAGCCCGCCGATGTCGCCGAACCCCGCAGCTGAGAGCAGCGCGTCGACGATGGCGTGGCAGACGGCATCGCCGTCGCTGTGGCCCGAGAGGCCGGGTTCGCCCGGCCATTCGAGGCCGGCGAGCCGCAGGGGAGCCGCAGGATCGTAGGCGTGCACGTCGACGCCGGTGCCGATGCGCAGGTCGAGAGGAGCCGGCTGCGGTTCGCGCGCAGGCTGCGGTTCGCCTGGAGACGCTGCTCCGGAGTTGCCGGGCGTCACGACGTCAGTCGAGCCCGCGGAGCAGCCGCTCGAACTCATCGAGCTCCTCCTCCGGCTCGTCGTGCTCGAGAGCCTCGGCGGTGGCGGAATCGGCCGGGCCGTCGAGAGGCATGGGAGGCACGTACTCGGGGGCCGGGGGCAGCAGGATCGCGACGGGCCGCGTCGGATCATCTGCCTCCGGGGCCGCGGCAGCAGCGCTATCTGCGTCTGTGCCGTCGGTATCCGTACCGTCGGCTTCCGCACCGTCGGAATCGATCCCGGGGACCGCCGACTCGACGTCGACGGAACCGGAAGAATCGGCGGAGGGGCTGTCCGTATCGGCGCTCCCGGCGTTGGCGCCTTCGGCTTCAGCGCTCTCCGCCTCGGCGCTCTCGTCGTCGACGGGTGCCGCGTCGGCCTCGAATCCGTCCCGATCGGTGGCGACGGAGGGCGCCGGCACCGCGTGCGCGTCGGGAGCGGGCGTCCGCGCTTCCGCCTCGTCGGCGAGGAGGAGCCCCTGCAGCATCAGCAGGTCGACCGGGGTGGTGACTTTATGCGCGCGGGCATCGCCCGGCACGGTGCGCACGGTGCCGCCGAAGCGCTGCACCACCTCGGCGTCGTCGGTGGGGGCGTCGTTCGAAGGGGCGACGGCCTCTTCTCGAGCCTGCGCGCTCTCGTGCGCGGCCGCGAGCACCTCGAACGGGAAGCCCTGCGGCGTCTGGACGGCGGCGAGGATGCGGCGATCCGCCGTCGAGCGCACCCGCCCGGCGATGTCGACGCGTTTGAGCGTGTCGACGACCGGCATCGCCGGGATGATGCCGTCGCCGGTGCGCTGCACTTCTTCGGCGACGCGCTCGAAGACCTCCGCCGGCGTCAGGGGACGCGCGGCATCGTGCACGAGCACCGTCTCGATCCCGTCGCGGAGCGCGTCGAGCCCGTTGCGCACCGACTCGTGCCGTTCCCGGCCCCCGTTCACGACCGAGATCTGCCAGCTGCGCTCAGCGGGGAGCGCGGCGTCCGCGATCTCGAGGGCCTCCGCGGCCCGCCCCTCGGGGACGACCAGCACGAGCTGGCCGGGTCGGTCGAGCGACACGACGGTGCCGACCGCGTGCTCCAGCAGCGTTCGGCCGCCCAGTTCGACGAAGGCCTTGGGGCGGTCGGCGCCGAGGCGCTCGCCGCGCCCGGCGGCGACGATGACCACGCCCAGCGCGGCCAGGTGGTGGGGCGAGACGGGTGTGTTCATCGATCCCTGTTCATCGAGGCCGGTGCTGCGGTGCGGTGCGGCCAGGCGAGCGGGCGCACCACGGGAAACGTGTCGGAAGGGTCAGGCGGCCGTCTCGAGCGCCAGCACCTTGTCGACCATGGCCGAGGCCTGCTCTTCGTCGGTGTTCTCGGCGAGCGCCATCTCGGAGATGAGGATCTGCCGGGCCTTGGCGAGCATGCCGCGCTCGCCCTGCGAAAGCGATCCCGTGTCCTGCATGCGGCGCGACAGGTCGCGGACGACCTCGCTGATCTTGAGGATGTCGCTCGACGTGAGCTTCTCACCGTTCGCCTTGAACCGGCGCGACCAGTTCGACGGCTCCTCGGTGAAGGGGGTGCGCAGCACCTCGAAGACCTTCTCCAGGCCCTCCTTGTCGATCACATCGCGCACGCCGATCAGGTCGCAATTGTCGATCGGCACCACGATCGTCAGGTCACCGGGGCCGACCAGGGCCTGCAGTTTGACGCACATCTTCTCTTCGCCGCCGAACTTGCGGTTCCTGATCTCGATGATCTTGGCTGCGCCGTGATGGGGGTAGATGACGGTCTCTCCGACCTCGAACTGCATCGAGTTAGCTCCTTGTGTGGCTCATATCAGGCGAACCTCTATAATACCACACCACGCGCCGTCGATCGAGGAAGACCGATGCTCCGTCGGTCGTCGTCCGGGCCGGTCATCCTGAGGGTCATAGTATGCTGAGAGTCGGCAAGCGCTGCTTCGGCGCTTGAACGCGCCCGCATCGCACGGAGGACACATCTTGAAGACTCGTCTCGTCTCGTCACTGGCTCTCGCGGCGGCCATCGCACTCGGTGCCACCGGCTGCGGCCTGACCGCCCCGATGGCGACACTCGACCCCTACGCGCCGAGCGATGGTATCGACCTGACGGTGGCCGGCGTCGACGTGCGCAACCTCATGCTCATCGCCGCCGAGGACGGGGAGCACTTCAACGTCGTGTTCACCGCGGTCAACACGACCGACTCCGCCGAGCAGCTCCGGATCAACTTCGAGGGCGCGAGCGCCCCGGCCGACTTCGTCGTGGAGACCGGATCCACGCTCTTCGGCGACCCCGAGGGCGAGCAGGAGCTCGTGCTCGTCTCGATCCCCGGCCTCAAGGTCGGCGCGGCCGCCCCGGCGTACCTGCAGGTCGCCGGCGGCCAGGACGTGCAGCGCCAGGTGCCCGTGCTCGACGGCACGCTGGTCGAGTACCAGCGCTTCGTGGTGCCGGGGCCCGTCGTCGACCCGATCCCCGCGGACGACGCGGAGGTCGAGGACGAGGCGACCGAGTCCTGAGCGACCGAGCACCGATGGATCGAGGGCCCTGCGGATCTCCGCGGGGCCCTCGGCCGTCCCCGGCTATCCGAAGCGGTAGCCGACGCCCCGGACGGTCGTCACGAGCCGAGGCTCCTTGGGGTCCTCCTCGATGCGCGAGCGGATCCGCTTGATGTGCACGTCGAGGGTCTTGGTGTCTCCGAAGTAGTCGCTGCCCCACACCCGATCGATCAGCTGCCCGCGGGTGAGCACCCGCCCGGAGTGGCGCATGAGCATCTCGAGCAGTTCGAACTCGCGCAGGGGCATGGCGACCTCCGCGCCGCGCACGGTGACCGCGTGCCGTTCGGTGTCGAGTCGCACCCCCTGCTCGTCGAGCACGCCGTCGAGGTACTCCGGCTCTTCGGTCTCGTCCGGCCCCTCGGTGCGGCGCAGCGCGGCCCGGACGCGGGCGAGCAGCTCCCTGGTCGAGTAGGGCTTGGTGATGTAGTCGTCGGCGCCGAGTTCGAGGCCGACGACGATGTCGATCTCGCTGTCCTTCGCGGTGAGCATGATGATCGGCACGCGCGACTGCGCCCGGATGGAGCGGCAGACCTCGGTTCCGGGCAGGCCGGGGAGCATGAGGTCGAGCAGCACGAGATCGGCGTCCGAATCGGGGAACACCCGCACCGCTTCGACCCCGTCGGCGACGATGCGCACCCGGTAGCCTTCGCGCTCCAGCAGGAACGCGAGCGGTTCCGAGATGGACGACTCGTCCTCGACGAGCAGGATGTTCTGGCTCACTGAGCGGCTCCTTCTGACTGATCGGCGGGCGCGGTCCGGCGCCGGGCCTTCGCCGGCTTCTTTCCTGCGGAGGCGCGCTTATTCTTTTTGCGCTTGCGGCCCGACTGCCCGTCCTCGAGCAGCGGGAACGAGAGGGTGAACGTCGAGCCGACGCCCTCCTGCGACCACACCTCGATGTCGCCGCCGTGCGCGCGCATGGTGTGGCGTGCGATCGAGAGGCCGAGGCCGGTGCCGCCGCCCTCGCGGCTACGGGCGGCGTCGACGCGGTAGAAGCGTTCGAAGATGCGGGGCAGGTGCTCTGGGGCGATGCCCTCGCCCTGGTCCGTGACGGTGATGATGCAGTCCTGCTTGGTGAGCCGGCTGCCGATCTCGATCCCGATGCCGACGCGTCCGCCATCGGGGGAGTGCCGGATGGCGTTGCTCAGCAGGTTCGCGACGACGGCGCCGATCGCGGACGGGCGACCGGAGACCGTCGCGTCGCCCAGCTCGCCGTTGTCCGTTGCAGCGCTCTCGGTCAGCACCAGCTCCACTCCGTACTGCGCGGCGAAGTCCTGGTGCGCCTCGACCTCGGAGCGGAGGACCGCGCGCAGCGAGACGGACTCGCGGTCCTCGGGCTGCAGGGAGCTCTGCGCCTCCGAGAGCTGGATGATGTCGCGGGAGAGGTCGCCGAGACGGCGCGATTCCTTCTTGAGCTTCTTGGCGAAGCCGCGGACGATCTCGGGCTCGTCGGCCGCCTCGAGCACGGCCTCGCTCAGCAGCCCGATGGCGGCGATCGGGGTCTTGAGCTCGTGACTCACGTTGGCGATGAAATCGCGTCGCATGGCGTTCACGCGCTGTTCCTCGCCGAGATCCTCCGCGAAGACGGCGAGGAACCGGCGCTGCACGCGTACGATCCGTACTCGCACGGTGTCCGCGGGGTTGTCGAGCGATGGCTCGCGGATATCGGTGACGCCGCTCGACATGACGCGGCGCGCGCGACGCAGGAAGTCGGGGTCCCGCAGCTCCTCGCCGCTCACGCGCGCGTCGTCTCGCGCGGCCGCGTTGGCGTAGACGGGGGAGAGCGACGCGTCGAGGATCACGGCGAAGCTGTCGAGCGAACCGAGCAGTTCGACGGCGACCTCGGGCAGTTCGGGTCGCATCGCATCGGCACGTCGGCGGCCCGCCGTACGGGCGCCGAACACGGCCCAGGTGATGAGGGCGCCGGCAAGGAGGCCCAGGCCCACCGAGACGAGCACGAGCGAGGTCGGGGTCATGCCTCCTATCGTAGGGTGGGCCTACGAACGGCCGAGCCGAGTTCAACTGCTGTTCACCTCGGAGCGAGGCATTGTTCACGGGACTGATAGAGACTGATACGCGGAAGCGATCGGGCGCAGGACGGCTCGTCGCGGGATCGCCTGCCGCGATCCGCAACATGAACGAAAGGGAACCGAAGCCGCATGCGTGAGGTGTTTCAGCAGGAGCTGCGCGAGGTGCAGGATCGTCTGGTGCAGATCGCCGAGCTCGTCGAGGGCGCGATCCAGGGGGCCACTCGGGCCTTCGGAACGAGCGATGTCGCACTCGCCGAGCAGGTCATCGACGGTGCGGACGAGGTGGATCAGCTCGCGAGCGAGCTCGACGAGCTCACGATCGACATCCTCGCCAGGCAGCAGCCGGTGGCCAGCGACCTGCGTCTGATGGTCGGTGCGCTCCGCATGAGCGCGTCGCTCGAGCGGATGGCGGATCTCGCCCAGCACATCGCGCAGTTGGCGCGCTACCGCTACCCGGAGAGCGCGATCCCGCAGGGGCTCCGCAAGACCTTCGTCAAGATGGGCGACATCGATATCGCGATGTCGGCGAAGCTGGTCGAGCTGCTGCGCGCGCAGGAGCCCCGGATCATCGACGAGATCCGGGACCTCGACGATGCGCTCGACGAACTGCACGCGAAGGTGTTCGAGAAGGTGCTCAGCGACAAGATCAGCGCGGATGCGACCGGCGTGGTCGACGCGACGCTCGCGAGCCGGTATCACGAGCGCTTCGGCGACCACGCGGTCAACATCACGAAGCAGATGAACTTCTTCCTGAGCGGTGCGATGGAATAGCCGGCTCCGTCCCGCTCAGCGGTTCGCGCGCGGGATCGCGCTGAACGCCCCCGGGTTGTGCAGCGCGGGATCGGTGAACCCGTCGAGGTCGTACGAGGCCATGAACTCCTCGGCGTATGCGCGGGAGGCGGCCAGCCCGCCATCGGCCTGGTGCAGGCCCAGAATGTCGAGGTACGTCTTCTCGGGCTGGCCCCAGTAGTTCAGCTCGTAGAGTTCGTGGCGCGCGCCGAACTCGCTGCCGGTGGCATCCCAGAGCGCCTTCATGACCTTGGATCGGTCGAGCGCCGTGAGGCCGTTCGATCCGCGCAGGAACCGGTCGAGATCCTTGCGGATCTCCGGCACCTGGAAGTCGCTCGAATGCGAGTTCAGGTAGATGAGACCCGAGGCGATGATCGTCTCGATGATCTGCCGCATGCGACTGTAGTAGCCGGGCGCGGCCGCCGCGTAGCTCAGCGCGTAGCGCGTGTTGGGCAGCAGGCTCCCACCGAAGCCCTCGGTGGCGCCTTCGATCATGCCGTCCCGCATGCCGGATACCAGATCCTTGAATGCCAGGAGTTCGCCGAGCTGCGCCTGCACGCCGCGGAAGCCGCCGGCGCCGGTGACGTCGAGCGCCTTCGAGACCAGCCCGATGATGAAGTCGAGCTTCGCCTCGAGCCTGGTCGAAGCCTGGAAGGCGGCGCGAGGCCCCCAGCTGTAGTCGCCCGCGTTGAACTCGAACACGGTCTCGGGGTCGTAGGCGAGCACGTTCTCCCAGGGGATGAGGGCGCGGTCGAAGACGAGGATCGCGTCGTTCTCGTCGAAGCGGCTCGAGAGCGGGTAGTCGAACGGGCTCGAGCCGGCTGCTGCGGCGAACTCGTACGAGTGCCGCGAGTACAGCTTGACCCCCGGCGCGTGCAGCGGCGCCATGAAGATGAGGGCGAACTCCTTCGAGGCCTTCGGGCCGATGTGCGAGACGTAGGTGTACTGGGTGAGGGCTGCGCCCGTCGCGACCACCTTCGCGCCGCTGACGATCAGGCCCGAGTCCGTCTCTTCATCGACGTGGACGAAGACGTCCTTGGCGTCCTCCATCCCGCGGGCGCGGTCCACCGGCGGGTGGACGATCGCGTGGCCGACGTGCAGCAGCTCCTCCTGCACCCGCCGGTACCAGTACCTGGCGTTCGGAGCGTACTCGCCGAAGAAATCGGGGTCGGCGCCGAGCATGGTGATGAGCGACGCCTTGTAGTCGGGGGTGCGGCCCATCCAGCCGTAGGACTGCCGCTGCCAGTGCTGGATCGCGACCTTGCTCGCGACGAGGTCGTCACGCGTGCGGGGCACCTTGAAGAACGCGTGCGTGTGCCCTCCGTTCCCGGTGTCGGTGGGCGAGGCGGCCGGGTCGTCCGGATCCTGGATCGAGTCGAAGAGGCGCGAGATCGACGCCGCGGAGTTCCGGTACGCGGGATGCTTCGTGATGTCGGCGATGCGCTCGCCGTAGATGTAGATCTCGCGATTGTCCTGCAGGCTGGCGAGGTACTCCGCGCCGGTCTGGGGGCGATTCGATGCGCCGGAGGCGATCGGGGTGTCGGTGTGCGCCATGCGGACTCCTTCGTCGGGACGATGCGTCGCGGGTCGGGTGCGCGCATCACGAGTATTTCTCGTTAAGAACGCTAGTACATAACGACGCATATGGCGAGCGCGCCGACAAATCCCAGCTCAAAGCTTATTTACTGCAGATAGTAGGAGTGAAAGAAGTAGAACAGACGTTCTTATCGTGTTGAGTCTGCGGCGAGAATGCGGCGGATCTCGGGCTCGATGTCGGCTGCGAAGACCATGGTGTCGAAGACGGCCGCCTGCATGCAGGCGCCGTCGAAGAGATACCCGAGCGTGCTGGCCGTGAGCGGGTCGGTGTGGTGGGCGAGGAGGTCGACGAAGTCGGTCGACCACTGCCGGCTCTCATCGCGCAGGGCGGCGTCGCGCAGGGCGAGCAGGTACAGCTCGTGCTCCATCACCAGCTGCCGGTGCTGGCGAACGGTCAGCTCCTCGACCAGCCGGGCGACGCCGGAGGCCAGCCCGTGCTCGGCGACCGCCTCGGCCAGGAACGACGTCGAGTGGTCGCGGCTCCGCTCGCGCGCTGCGCGCACCACGGCGTGCAGGAGCCCCGCCTTGCCGGAGAAGTGGTAGGTGATCGATCCGAGCGGCACATCGGCCATCCGGGCGACCGCGCGAAACGTCAGGCCGTCGACGCCCGATTCGTCGACGACGCGGAGCGCAGCGGCGATGATCCGATCGCTGCGATCGGGGTCGTATCTGCGCGTACCGGCGGTTCGGGGGCTGGCCATGGGCGTCAAGTCTAGAAGGTCGGCAGCGGGCGGGCCGTCATCGAACGATGCGTTGTCGGCCGGGCCGTCTAGGCTAGATGCGTGAAGCAGCGGATCTACGACACCCGGCAGCAGGACGTAGTCGACTTCGAACCCCGGATCGCGGGCGAGGTCGGCCTCTACATCTG
This sequence comes from Leucobacter soli, assembly GCF_042659205.1. Classification (NCBI taxonomy): domain Bacteria; kingdom Bacillati; phylum Actinomycetota; class Actinomycetes; order Micrococcales; family Microbacteriaceae; genus Leucobacter; species Leucobacter soli. Next base: position 7,707 of record NZ_JBHSRW010000035.1, on the reverse strand, counting down.
CGGACCGACCGTGCAGTCCGCGCCCCACATCGGGCATCTGCGCAGCGCGCTCGTCTACGACCAGATCCGACGCTGGTTCGAAGCGTCGGGCCATCGAGTGACGATGATCCGCAACGTGACGGACATCGACGACAAGATCCTCGACAATGCGCGCCTGGCGAAGGAAGCGGGCGGGAGCGAGCCCTGGTGGGCCCTCGCCTATCGGGTCGAGCGCGAGTTCACCGCCGCGTACGACGCGCTCGGCATCCAGGCCCCCACGTACGAGCCGCGGGCGACCGCGAACATCGCCGAGATGGTCGCGCTGATCGAGCGTCTGATCGAGCGCGGGCACGCCTACCGCGCGCAGGACGGATCGGCGAGCGTCTACTTCGACACCGCGAGCTGGCCGGAGTACGGCGCCCTCACGCGGCAGCGCCGCGAGCAGATGGAGGATGCGGCCGACAGCGAGCCCGTCGGCAAGCGCGACCCGCGCGACTTCGCGTTGTGGAAGGCGCACCGCGCGCACGAGCCCGAGTCGGCGTCCTGGCCCTCGCCCTGGGGGCGCGGACGGCCCGGCTGGCACATCGAGTGCTCGGCCATGGCGACGCGCTATCTGGGCGCGGAGTTCGATATTCACGGTGGCGGCCTCGACCTGCGCTTCCCCCACCACGAGAACGAGCTGGCGCAGTCGGGTGCAGCCGGCGACGGCTTCGCCCGCCACTGGCTGCACAACGGCCTGGTGAACACTGGCGGGCAGAAGATGTCGAAGTCGCTCGGCAACTCGCTGTTCGCGAAGGATCTGCTCGCGCAGGCTCGACCGATCGTCCTGCGCTACTTCCTGGGCTCTGCTCACTACCGCTCGGTCCTCGAATTCTCGGAGGGCTCGCTCGCCGAAGCCGCAGCCGCCTTCGGGCGCATCGAGGGCTTCCTCGATCGTGCGGCGGGATCCGGCGTTCCGGTGGTGGAGCACGGGATCTCCGAATCGACGGCCGCCGAACTGCCGCCGGCCTTCGCCGAAGCGATGCTGGACGACTTCGGGGTGCCCCAGGCGATCGCCGCGCTCCACGACGCGGTGCGCGCAGGCAACACGGCGATCGACGCCGGGGATGCGGCGGCGGCCGCCGCCCGGGCCGGGGAGGTTGTCGCGATGCTCGGTGTCCTCGGCCTGGATCCGCGAGATCCGGTATGGGATGGGAGTGCCGGCTCCGGCGCCTCGGAAACCGCGCTCGATGCGCTGGTCTCGGCGCTCATCGCCGAGCGGCGCGAGGCCCGGGCGAACAAGGATTTCGCGACGAGCGACGCGATCCGCGACCGCCTGCAGGCGGCCGGTATCGCATTGGAAGATGACCAGCACGAGACACGTTGGAGCGTGGCATGAGCAACAAGAAGGCCTCCCGCCCCGGTGCGGTGCGGAAGAAGAGCCGGGGCAAGGCCGTCGGTTCGGGCGGGCAAGGGCGCCAGGCCCTCGAGGGGCGCGGCCCCACGCCGAAGGCCGAGGACCGGCCCTACCACCCGGCCGGCAAGGCGAAGGCTTCGCGGGAACGTCTCGAAGCCGCCCGGAGCCGCCACGGCAAGCCGGCCGAGCGCGCCCAGCGGGCGCCGCGGAAGAAGAGCGACGATGCCGAACTCGTCACCGGCCGTAACGCCGTGCTCGAGGCGCTGCGCACCCGCGTGCCGGCTACGGCGCTCTACATCGCGGCGAGGATCGAGATGGACGATCGGACACGGGAGATCCTGGGCATCGCGACCGGCCGGGGGATCCCGGTGCTCGAGGTCATGCGTCAGGAGCTCGACCGGATGACGGTACGAGACACGGTGCACCAGGGCGTCGTGCTGAAGGTCCCGCCCTACGAGTACGCGCATCCGATGGACCTGCTCGAGGACGTGGAGCGTCGCGGTGGGACTCCGTTGCTCGTGGCCCTCGACGGGGTGACCGACCCGCGGAACCTCGGGGCGATCATCCGCTCGGTCGCCGCCTTCGGCGGCCAGGGCGTGATCGTGCCGCAGCGACGCTCGGTCGGCGTGAACGCGGCCGCGTGGAAGACCTCGGCCGGCGCCGCGGCCCGAGTACCGGTCGCGATGGCCCCCAATCTGACGCAGACGATCAAGGCGCTGAAGGATCGCGGCGTCTTCGTGGTCGGTCTCGACGGCGACGGCGACGTGTCGCTGCCGGGCCTCGAGCTCGCCGATCGCCCGCTCCTGCTCGTCATCGGCAGCGAGGGGAAGGGCCTCTCGAGACTCGTCACCGAGAACTGCGATGCCGTCGTGTCGATCCCGATCTCAGCGGCGACCGAATCGTTGAACGCCGGTATCGCGGCCAGCGTGACCCTCTACGAGGTCGCGAAGCTCCGCGCTGCTCGCGCCGAGTAGCGGCCGTGCGGGTCGGAGACCCGCACGATGGGGTTCGCGCCGGGTGCGGGGTCACAGGAGGAAGAACTCGGTGGCGCGCCAGTGCTGATGCGCCCACTCGAGCCGGAGCGCGACCGCTCTGGCGACGTCCCCGACCCGCAGCACGATGGCCGCCTCGGCGATGTGCGCGACGGGACGATCGATCCGCACGGTCGTCGGCCGCGGTCGGGCCCGGCGAGCGTCGCGGCACACGACGCGTCGATCTCCGGCGCCGGCGCGCTGCGCGCTGAGGCTCCGGGCGAGCCCCACCGTGATCAGCGGGCCGAGCTGCGCCAGGGTTCGGGAGCCCTCGATGACCTCGAATCCCTGAACCGCGAGGGCGCGCACGAACCCGGGTTCGGGAGAGGGGATGCGCTCGCCCCCCGCGATCCTCGCTTCGGCGAGGGGAGGGACCGGGACCAGAACCGGCCGGGCCGAGTCCTGCCGTTCGGGCGCGGCGGTGGAGCCGCCAGGGCTGTGCTCGAGGTCGATTCTGCGGCGGGATGCTCCGGGCATGGCTGGTTCCTCTCGGTATCGTGTCGAACCCCCCGGCTCAGCATTTCCCGTGCAGTGACTTCATCGACATCATTGTTGATATTCACAGAATGCATCTAGAAGACTCACACTAGGAAACTCGTCCTCCGGGCTGTCAATGGGTGAAATCGCCCTGTACTCTAACGCACAGACGATCGCGTGCTGATCGAGTACGGCCGTCCGTACGCGGGCACGGTTCCTGGGCGCGGGCGGCTAAGCTGACTCTGTGTCCACCCTCCGCAATCTCGCCGCGAAACACACCAGCCTGAGCGACGAGCAGATCGAATGGCTCGAACTGCTCATGAGCGATTGGGCGCTGCTCGCAGATCTCGCCCTCGGCGATGTGGTCATCTGGGCGCCCACCGACGACGGGAACTACGTGGCGTTGGGCCACAGCCGCCCGGCAGGATCCGCGACGCTCTTCTACCGCGACGTGATCGGCGACTTCCTGCGCCCGGACTGGCGCGAGGTGGTCGATGAAGCGATGCTCACCGGCGGTCCCGTCGACTCCACGGCCCCCGTCTGGTACGAGGAAGCGGCGATGCGACTGACCGCGTACGCGGTGAGCCGCCGCGACGACACCGGCCACAACGTCGAGACCGCGCGCAACACGGACACGGGAGTGATCTTCACCGGCCTGCCGACCCGGCCGTTCGCCGTGCTCACCGTGCACACCGGTGCGGTCGACCAGCAGGGAGCGTCCCGCATGGGGCTCGCCTTCCGCGAAGTCGCGGCCGACCTCTTCGAGATGATCCAGCAGGGCCTCTTCCCCTCCCCGGGGGCCACCCGCGGCCGCGAGCGGGGCAACCCGAGGGCTTCCGACGGCCTGGTGCGCGTGAACCTCGAGGGAGTGGTGACCTTCGCCAGCCCGAACACGCAGACCACGTTCACCATGCTCGGCTACCGGGACGAGCTCGAGGGGGAGAGCTTCCACGAGGTCATCGGCGACCTCGTGAAGGGCCAGTTCGACACCAACGAGTCGCTTCCGCTCATCGCCCAGGGCCGAGTGGCGCGCCGCGCGGACATCGAGGCGAACGGCCGCACCGTCACGCTGCGCGCGATCCCGGTGATCCGCGACGAGGAGCGGATCGGGGGCATCGTGCTGACCCGCGACGTGTCCGAGCTGCGGCAGCAGGAGCAGGAGCTCATCACCAAGGACGCGACGATTCGCGAGATCCACCATCGCGTCAAGAACAACCTCCAGACCGTGGCTTCGCTGCTGCGCGTGCAGGCGCGCCGGGCGCGGAGCGAGGAGGCGAAGGAGGTTCTGGGCCAGGCGATGCGCCGCGTCGCCGCGATCGCCGTGGTGCACGACACGCTCTCGACCGGGCTGTCGCAGATCGTCGACTTCGACGTGGTGTTCGACCGGGTGCTCGGCCTGGCCGCCGAGGTGGCCAGCCTCCACAACACGACCGTGCACCCGCGCAAGGAGGGGGTGTTCGGTGAACTGCCCTCCGAGTACGCGACGCCGCTCGCGCTCGCGCTCACCGAGATCGTCACCAATGCCGTCGAGCACGGGCTCGCGGGCCGGGAGGGCGAGGTCTTCATCGCGGCGGATCGCGGTGACGAGCGGCTCGCCGTCGAGGTCGTGGACACCGGCACGGGGCTCCCCGGCGGAGCGGTGGGAGACGGACTGGGGACGCAGATCGTGCGGACCCTGATCGAGGGCGAACTCGGCGGGTCGATCACCTGGGGGCTGGACGAACGCGGCGGCACCCGGGTGATGATCGAGGTGCCGCTGCGCTGGATCCAGCCCTCCGAATAGCGCAGGGGCGGGGCGCCTACGGGGTCGGCTCCGCAGGGAGCACCGACCTCAGCGCCGGTCCCGGGCGTTCCGGACGAGCACGGCGACGCTCACTCCGAGCAGCAGCAACCCGAGGGCGATGAGGCAGACGATCACGACGGTCGTCGAGTCCACGCTCCCAGGGGCGACGAGCTGCATCGCGGAGTAGAAGCAGACGGCGAGCACGATCGCACCCCAGACGATGGGGCCGGTTCGCGGCCAGGGGCGGCGGTCCGGGGCCGGTTCGGCGCCGTCGGCCGTCGGGCCGGTGCGCACCGCATCGTTCATCGCTTCGGCGTTCAACGGCGCGGTGTATGTCGGGTCGGTGGCCGTCGGCTCGGTGCTCATCGGCTCGGTGTTCGTCTGCTTGGTGCTCATCGGCTCGGTGTTCGTCGGCTCGGTACTCATCGCGCGTTCTCCAGTTCCTCGATCTGCTCCCGCAGGCGCTCGATCTGCTCCGTGCGCTCCTGCTGCTGCTCCTGCTCCTCGATGTCCGGCGGCGACGAGCCGACTCGCCCGCCCTCCACGTAGACGTTGCCGGCGAGGAGGCGCACGTGCACCCGGGTCACCGCGGAATCGTCCAGCCCGGAGGCGTCGGATCCGATCACTCGGGAGACGAAGATGCCGCCCTGGCGCCGCTCGTCGTCGTCGAGGCGCTCGTCTCGGACGTTCCCCGCGGCCAGGGCGACCCGGACCCGCGTCGGGGCCGTCTCCGGCAGGCGCACGGTGACGTTGCCGGCGAGCACCCACACCTCGATGTCTCGCGGGGTCGCGGTCGCGGTGAGGTCGCTCAGGTCGACGGTCGAGTTGCCCGCCACCATGACGAGCCCGCTGTCGACACCGGTGTCGCTCGGCCGCTCGGTGAAGGTGCCGAATGGGACGAACTGCGTGTTCTCGGGCATCACCGTGCTGAACGGTGCGAGGAGCAGGGCGACGACTCCGGCGAAGGACAGGAACCCGATCCAGCCGGTCGTGCGGCCTCGGATGCCCGCGACGATCAGCGAGATGCCGAGCACGGCAACTGCTGCGATGAGGCCGGCCATGAGGGCCGTCTCCCCGCTGACCGCGAGCGTCAGCCCCCAGGCGGCGACCGCGCCCGCTGCGAGCAGTGCGCAGGCCAGCGTGATCACGACGTGCGCCGCGCCGATGCCGTTCTTCCGGGCGTACTCCTCGGCCTTCCGCTCCCACTCCCGTGAGCGCTCCTCGAAGTCGTGGCCCCAGCGCTCGGCCTTCTGCTCGAACCCGGTCGCCCAGTCCTCGACCTTCCGGCCGCTGCGCTCTCCCCAGCCCTCCGGACTCGAGGGACCGGTCGGCCGGCTCGCCGGCTCCGCAGGCCCGGACGTCCCGGCCGCGAACGCTGCGGATCCCATGGGCGCGGCAGGTCCGGTCGACGCGCCGGGTCCTGCGTACCCCGCGGGGCCGGCGGTGCTCGGCATCCCCGGACCTCTTGGCCCGGTGTAAGCGCTCCCTCCGCCCGTCGGGCGGCCCCCCGCACGGTGGGAGCGGGTGCTCGCCCACACGATGAACCAGATGACCAGCCCGGGTACGATGACCGCCCACCAGAGCACGGTGAAGGTGACTTGCAACCACTCGGGGCCGACGTTCCAGACGTCCCAGGCCCACGGCATCGTGAAGAGCCCGGGAAGGAGGCCGAAGAGCACTGGGATGAAGACGAAGACGCCGAGGATCACCGATGCCACGATCACCCCGGCCGATGCTCGCCCCCGGAAGAGGTCTTCGACGTGGATCCTGCCGCTGTCGTCGGGAAGCAGCAGCCACCCGGCGAGATAGAGCAGGATGCCGGGTCCGCCGAGGACCGCGAGAACCACGAAGATGCCGCGCACGATCAGCGGATCGATCCCGGCCTTGGCCGCGATGCCGCCGGCGACGCCGGCGAACCAACGATCTCGGCCGCGGACGATGCCGAGGCCGCGCACCCAGGCGAAGAAGCGCTCGGAGGTGCGCGGGGCCTGTTCGGCGCCGGGCGCCGCACCGGTGGCTGGCCCGCCTGCCGCCGGTCCTCCTCGGGCGTGTTCCTCGGATCGCCGGCTGTCCGGCATGCCGTCATCGGGTGGAGTCGTATCGTTCATGATTCGAGTTTCGCCGCAACCGGAGGCCCCGGCCATCGGGGATCGCCCTGAGCGGACCCTGATCCTCGCCCCTGAGCCGCGCGGATGTCGGCGGCGGGTGCTTGGATGGAGGCATGACCACCACCACCCCGCTCGTGCGCAGCCGCGAGGATCGGCTGCTCGGCGGCGTGTGCGCCGGGCTGGCGATGCATCTCGGCCTCCCGGTCGTCTGGGTGCGCGGGGGAATGCTCGTGTTCGCCCTCTTCGGCGGAGCCGGTGCGATCTTCTACGTGTGGCTGTGGGTGACGGTGCCGCGGGATACCGGGGATCTGGTGCCGCCCATGCGACGCGCGCTGACCCGGCCCGGCCCTCCCGCGGCTGCGGCCTCGGGGGCCGACTCCGCGTCGGTGCCGGCGGCGCCGTTCGTGTCGGGAGGGGGTCCGATCGCGTCGGGATCCGCGTCGATGAGCGCGGTTCCTGCGAGTGCCGTCGCAGCGGCTCCCGCTGTGCGCAATGACGATCTCGCAGCAGAAGGCGCCGCGAGCCCGAGCGCCGTCCCGGTCGCGGGTCCCGTCCCGGGTTCGAGCCCCGCCTCGCATCCTTCGTCGCCGAGTGGTGCCCTCCCGGATGACGCCGGAGCCCGATCGCGTCAGAGGTGGCCGGTCGCGGAGCTGCTGCTCGGTGGCGCGCTGCTCATCGCAGGCATCGGTCTCGTGCTCGCGCAGATCGGGATCGGGGTCGATCTCGGCCTGGTCCTGCCCGGCATGGTCGTGCTGGTCGGCGTCGGGCTCGCCTGGTGGCAGATCGCCGACCGGGATCGCCCGGAGCGGCATCAGCTCCCGCGCGTGCTCGGTGCGCTCGGGCTCGTCGCCGTCGGTGTGCTGACCTTCTTCGTCACCGCGCGCCAGCCCAGCGCACTCACGGTGATCGCGGCCGCGCTCGCCGTGCTCGCCG
>NZ_JBHSRW010000034.1:0-17074 GCF_042659205.1 Leucobacter soli | reverse complement strand
CTGCCGGCCGCATCGGCCACGGCGTCGCGGGTCTCGTCCGTGTCGCCCGCGGGCGCGGCCTCCTCCGCGACCGGCTCGGGGGACGAGCCCTCGGTCCGCACGCGCAGGATCGGATTCCCCACCGGCACGGTCTGCCCGACCTCGGCCAGCAGCTCCGTCACGACGCCGATGAACGGGGAGGGCAGCTCGACGAGCGACTTCGCCGTCTCGATCTCGCAGATCACCTGGTTCAACTCGACGGGGTCGCCCGGGGCGACGTGCCAGGTCACGATCTCGGCCTCGGTCAGCCCCTCGCCCACGTCGGGGAGGGGGAAGGTCATTTCGCTCATGGCAACTCCTTCAGCGGGGAATCCTAGTAGTGCATGGTGCGGTCGACGGCTTCGAGCACGCGATCGGCGTCGGGCAGATAGAGCGACTCGATCGCGGCCACCGGGAACGGCACGTCGTAGCCCGAGACGCGCAGCACTGGGGCCTGCAGCGAATAGAACGCCTGCTCGGCGACCGTCGCGGCGATCTCACTGCCGACGCTCGCATTGCCGGGCGCCTCCTGCGCGACGACGAGGCGCCCCGTCTTGCGCACGGAGGCGAGCAGCGGCTCGTAGTCGATCGGCGAGATGGTGCGCAGGTCGACGACCTCGAGGCTCGTGCCCTCGGCCTGCGCGATCTCGGCCGCCTGCAGCAGCGTGGTGGTCATCGCACCGAAGCCGACGACCGTGCAGTCGGTGCCGGTGCGCGCAATGCGGGTGCGATGCAGTTCCGCCGAGGGCGCGGCGGGATCCACCTCGCCCTTCTGCCAGTACTTCGACTTGGGCTCGAAGAACAGCACCGGATCGGGGGAGGCGATGGCCTGCTGCATCATCCAGTAGGCGTCGTTCGGCGTCGAGGGCGACACGACCCGCAGGCCGGGGGTGTGGGCGAAGTAGGCCTCCGGGCTCTCCTCGTGGTGCTCGATCGAGTTGATGTGCCCGCCGTAGGGCACGCGGATGACGACGGGCATGTCGATCCTGCCGTCGTGACGGGCGCGGATCTTCGAGAGCTGCGTGACGATCTGGTTCATGGCGGGGAAGATGAAGCCGTCGAACTGGATCTCGATCACGGGGCGGTACCCGCGCATGGCGAGGCCGATGGCCGAGCCGACAATGCCGGCCTCGGCGAGCGGGGTGTCGAGCACGCGGGCCGAGCCGAAATCGCGCTGCAGCCCGTCCGTGACGCGGAACACGCCGCCGAGCGGCCCGATGTCCTCGCCCATCAGCAGCACGCGGTCATCGGCGAGCATCGCGGCGCGGAGCCCCTCGTTGATGGCCTTCGCCATCGGAAGCGTGGTGCGCTCGGTGAGCGGTGCGGGGGTGCTCATTCGGCCGCCCCTTCCTCGAATGACGATTCGTACCGCTCGAGCCACGCGCTCTGCTCCTCGATGCGCGGGTGCGGTTCGGCGTAGACGTGCGCGAACATCGAGTCGGCCGTGGGCTTGGGAGCGGTGAGGATCTGATCCCGCACCTGCTTGGCCTCGACGTCTGCCGTGGCGCGGACCTCCTCGAAGAAGTCGTCGGTCGTGCCGAGCGAACGCAGGTACCCCTCGAGCCGCGCAATCGGGTCGCGGCGCTGCCAGGCCGCGAGCTCGTCGTCCTCACGGTAGCGGGTCGGATCGTCGGCGGTCGTGTGCGCGCCGATGCGGTACGTGAGCGCCTCGATGTAGCCCGGGCCGCCGCCGGTGCGGGCCTCGCGCAGGAAGCGGCGGCCGACCGCGTACGCGGCGAGCGGGTCGTTGCCGTCGATCTGCACGCTGCGCAGGCCGAAGCCGAGGCCGCGGCGGTAGAGCGGGGTGCGGCTCTGACGCTCGACCGGCACCGAGATGGCCCACCGGTTGTTCTGCACGACGAAGACTTCGGGGGTCTGGTAGCTCGCGGCGAAGACCATCGCCTCGTTCGCATCGCCCTGGCTGCTCGTCCCATCTCCGTAGAAGACCATCGTGGCCTCTCCGGTCTCGGTCCCCGGCTCCCCGGCATCCATGGTCGTCGTGCCGGCGCGCCGCTTCGCGTCGAGCAGCTGACCGAGCGCGTGGCCGGTCGCGTGCTGGGTCTGAGCCCCGAGCACCAGCGTGTAGAGGTGGAAATTCCCGTTCGCGGGGTCGGTCACATCCCAGCCGCCGTGCGTGAGACCGCGGAACTGCTTGGCGACATCGATGAAGCTGACGCCCCGCACCCGGGCGACGAGGTGCTCGCGGTACGCGGGGAAGACGTGATCCTGCGGTTCGAGCGCGTGGGCGAGACCGACCTGGCAGCCCTCCTGGCCGACGCTCGGCACCCAGAGGGCGAGCTGCCCCTGACGCTGCAGATGGGTGCATTCGGTGTCGAAGGCGCGGGTGGCGACCATGTCCCGGTACCACTCGCGCAGCTCGGCTTCGCCGAGATGCTCCAGCTCGGCCGCATACTCGGACGCGGTCGCGGAGGGGGCGAGGTTTCCCTCGTCGTCGAGGAACCGGATGGGCTCGGGATCGACGATCTGCATGAATTCAGTCATCCCGATACAGTGTAATGACCCGTCGATTTTGCAGGTGGATATGTACGCTGTTCTTCACTCCTCCCCGCAGGTCACGGGCGGCCGCGGGAGAGCTTCGCGATCGTCCGAGAGCGAGGCGGCATGACGATTTCCGAGGTATCTTCCCAGAAGCCGGGAACCGGAACGATCGAGCGGACCCTGCGAGCCTTGGCCGTGGTTGCCGAGATCGGCCCGGAGGGTTCCGGGCTGACCGCAATTGCCGAGCGTCTCTCGCTTCCGGCGCCAACTGTCCACCGGCTGCTGAGGATCCTCAGTCAGGAGGACTTCGTGGTCCTCGACGAAGTTCGACACCTGTATCGACCCGGCGCCGAGTTCTACCGGGTGGCCGCGCGCGTACTTGCCGGTTTCGATGAATCGCGCCTGGTACTCCCGACGCTCGAGAAACTCGCAGCCCGATTCAATGAGACGGTGGTCTTCGGTCGCTTCCATCCCGTGGAGGGGGCGTTGAGCTTCGTCGCCCGCGCCGACGGAAGCCAGCTGCTGCAGTATCGAATCGAGATGAATCGCGCGGATCCAGTGATCTGGGGCGCCTCAGGGAAGGCGGTGCTCGCTCAGCTCGACGATGAGGTCATCGAACAATTGCTCGAAGATGTCTCGCACCGGCGGGGCGCAATGAGTGAGCGCGCACTGCCGGAGCTGTCGGAATTGCAGGAGCAGGTCCGTCGAATTCGTGCGGACGGTTTTGCCGTTTCCGAAGGAGAGAAGCTCCCCGATGCCCGAGGTATCGGTGTTCCCGTTTTCGACGCGAGAGGCGTTGTTGGATCCATCACCCTGACTTCCCCCCGCTCGCGGCTTCCACACAGCGAGGTCTCGGTCATCGGAGCAGCACTCATCGAGGCTTCGAAAGAACTCTCCACGAAGCTCGGCGCCACGCCTTCGGAGTGAGCGGTGGCCACCCGTCAGCGGGTGGTCACCGCTCTTTCCCTACTCCGCCGCTCCACCAAGGAATCCGACGTCATCCAGGGAGAACACGAGCGCCGTCAGTGCGCCGATGTAACTGTATTGGCGCATGCCCATGCACATGCCCGTCGCCGTGTGCGTGAAGCTCGACTGGATCGACCCGCCGCCGAGGCCACGGGCCCCGCCGGCAGAGGCCGCGATGTTCGCGAAGTGCACCTCCATGACCGGGCGACCCGTGTCTTCCAAGGCATGTCGCACGCCTTCTCCGACCGTGGTCAGCCCTGCCGGATTGATGATGTACCCGTCGACGCGATCGGCCGACTCGTGGATGAACTCGAGGATGTCGCCCTGGTGGTTCGAAGAGAAGTTCTCCACCTCGACGCCGAGCGACGCGCCGTAGTCGCGCACATAGGCTTTCAGGTCATCGAGCGAGCCAATCGCTCCATAGACCTTCTTGCTGCGCGCGCCGAGATTCGACATGTTGGGGCCGTCGATGACCGCAATGCGGTGACGCTGAGACCCGGTCCGGGTGATGGTGTATTCAGACATTTCCGATTCCTCTCCTATGTGTAGCGCAGGCCCGCATCGAGGCCAAGCGTTTGCCCAGTCATGTACTTGCTGTCGTCACTCGCGAGGAACAGCACGGCACCAACCATGTCTGACACCTCACCACGTCGCTTCAGTGCCTGGTCGGCGAGAATGCTGTCCCACTGATCCTCGGTGATCGTCTCACGGGGCACCTCGGTCACAATACCGTGCGGGCTCACGGCGTTGACCGTGATCCCGTCAGTACCGAGCTCCGTCGCCAACGCGTGTGTGAGCGCCCATACGGCTCCCTTCGAAGCGACATAGTGCGCATAGTTGGCACGCCCCGTCATGACGACGCTCGAGGAAACGTTCACGATCCTGCCATACCCTGCTGCCCTCATGATCGGGGCCACCGCCTGGCAGCAGAGGAAGGTGCCGGTGCTGTTGACCGACTGCACCAAGTTCCATTCGCCCAGAGTGATCTCCTCGAACGGCTTCATCTTCAGCGTGGCGAAGATCGCCGCATTGTTGACGAGAATATCGATCCCGCCGAACTCCTCGACCGTCCGCGCAACCATCGCCGAGACGCTCGCGCCTTCGGCAATATCGGTCCCCACCGCAAGGGCCGGGAAGCCTTCTGCCTGAATCTCGGCCGCAACAGCCTTCGCATTCTCCTCATTGAGGTCGACCACGACGACCTTCGCGCCCTGGCGCGCGAACTCCAGTGCGTAGGCCCGGCCGATGCCCTGCCCGGAACCGGTAATGACTGCCACACGATCCTTGAATCTCATCGGTGCCACCTTTCTTGTGTGTTCTGCTGACGTGCGGTGAGCCCGGACGTCTCGGTCATGCAAGCATTCGGCCGAGGCCACCATCGACAGCGAGCATCGTCCCCACCGATGACGCAGCCCTCGGGCTGGCGAGCGAAGCGATCGCGAACGCCACCTCCTCAGGGCTGACCATTCGACCGAGCGGCTGACGCGCATGGTACTCGGCACGTTTCGCCTCTGGATCCTCCGAACGATCCGCGAGCTCCCACATGAATGGGGTGTCGACTGTTCCGGGGAGCACGCAGTTGACGCGGATGCCCTCGTCTATCAAGTCAGCGGCCATCGAGAGCGACATTGATTTGATCGCGCCTTTCGTGGCCGAATAGAGCGCCCGATTGCGCACGCCGACATCAGCGGTGCACGACGAGACGTTAACGATGGAGGCCGACGGCGACTTGCGCAATTCCGGGAGCGCGGCGCGAATGACACGTACGTAACCGAGTACGTTGACGTTCCAGAGCCGAGCCCAGTCGTCGTCGTCACCGTGCTCGATGCCGCCCTCAAAGCTGATGCCCACATTGTTCACCAGCACGTCGAGGCCATCTGCGGCCAGCTCAGCGACTGCGCGCTGCACCGAAGCGGCATCCGACACATCGGCAGTGAGCGCACGAGCCTCTGAGGGCACATCGTCGATCGTCAGGTCGATCGTGCAGACATCGGCTCCGCGCGCGAGGAGTTCGACGACTGTCGCTCTCCCGATTCCCGCGTTGCCTCCCGTAACCAGGGTTCGAACTCCTGCGAAATCCATTGTCATTGCACTTCCTCGTTCTCAATTCCCTCGAAGCGATCCCAGTGAGTGCGGAGCAGATCAGCGTATTCCTGAGCGCACTCGATCACGCCTGCGTGGCCGCCACCAGCGACGACCACCTGTGACGATCCAGGAAGCGCACTGACGATTTGCGCGCCGACCTGCGGCGGCGTGCTCCGGTCTCCCGCGCTCGATAGGCAGAGCGTCCGCCGCGAGATCTCTACGGGGAGCCCCAGTCGATCGAAGCCCGCAAAATTCCCCAGCGCTCGCCAGGCTGCGGCCCAGTTCGCGACGGAGTTCGCCTCCAAGCTTGACTCGATCTGCGCAACAACCGCGGGATTCGCGTTCTCGTCGAACCACCGCTCAAGCGTCACTTCGATCTGTGGAACCATACCGGACTGTTCGGCAGACCGCGCACGCTCCAGAAACACGGGTGATCCGGCGAACGGGCTTGCCACGATGGCCAGCGAGGCAATGGCCGAGGGATGCGAACTCGCGAGTGTCGCGGCGACCGCACCTCCGAGCGAATGACCGACAAGATGCACCGGCACAGACGTCTCGATCTCGTTCCAGACGTCATCCGCCATCGCGGTAACGCTTTCAGGTGTCACGGTCTGCCGGGATCCATGGCCAAGCAGGTCGACGCTCCGCACGCATCGCGGGCGAGCCGCTTCGATGAAGGGGCGATAGTCCTCGGAGCACAGCCCGAGACTGTGCAGCAGAACAACCGGTGACTTCCCGCTACTCACCGGCCGTCCTGCCCCGAGCATTTACGAGCGCCGGGTCATGCAGAAGAACCCCCGAATCGCGGAGCCGCTCGATGTCAGCCTCCACCATGCCGAGCATCTCCTGCAGAATGCGATCCGTGTCTGCGCCGAGCTGCGGCGGAAAGTCGTGCGCCCGAGGCTCCTCGCCCGTGAAGGTGATCGGCGTGGCGATCGTGCGGATACGGCGTCCGTCCTCGCTCTCGAGGTCGACGATCATACCGCGACCAGCTTGCTCCGCATCATCCAGGGCCTCTGGAACGGTCTTGATGAGTGCGGCGGGAACGCTCGCGACCGTGAGCCGTTCTACCCAGTTGGCTGCCGAATCTGCCACAAGCGCAGCTCCCAAAAGCTCCCAGAGTTCGTGGCGGTGCTCGAGCCTGCTCGACGCATCGGAGAATCGGGGATCCTCGAGAAGTTCAGGGGCACCGAGCACCTCGCACATCGCGCGCCACATCCGCTCCGTGTTCGCGGTCACCACGAACTCGCGGCCGTCGCCAGCAGTGAACGCCCGATAGGTGGGGATCGAGTCATGGCCCGCACCCTGCGGTCCCGGGGTGATTCCGGCGAACATCGCGTACACCGCCTGATAGGAGAGCATCGACAGTTGGCCGTCGAGCATCGACACGTCAATCGTACGACCGCGACCGGAGACGCCCCGCGCGACGAGGGCTGCAAGGATGCCGATAGCGGCGAACATGCCGGCCGCGAGATCACCGGCCGGGATGCCGAGCCTCGAGGAGGGACCGTCTTCGTGACCGGTGAGGCTCATGACTCCGGAGAGGGCTTGCACGATCAAATCGTAGGCCAGTCGATCCCGCCAAGGACCGACCTGACCGAAGCCGCTGATGGACGCCCAGACGAGATCGGGTCGCTTCGCTCGTTGCTCCTCGACGTCGAGCCCGAGTCTCGCAGCGACGCCCGGCCGGAAGTTCTCGATGACCACGTCGACCTGCGCGATCAACCCGAGCGCGATCTCGAGCCCAGCAGGCGACTTGAGATCGATAGCGATGCTCTGCTTGCTCCGGTTGTTCGCAAGGTAGTACGCGCTGTCCTCACCGACGAAGTACGGCGGGATCCCGCGGCTCGAATCACCGGTCAGGGGCTCCAGCTTGATGATCTCGGCGCCAAGGTCGGCAAGGATCTGCGTGCAATAGGGGCCCGAGAGGAAGCTCGTGAGGTCGAGTACTTTCAACCCGGCCAGAGGCAACACGCCTGTCGCGCCGGTGGCCTGTTCGTTCATCAGGAAAGGTCTTTCTGTCGTGCACTCTGACCCAATGCATGGGAGAGGCGCTGAGCGGTCGAGCGTATGGTGGTGGCGATCTCTTCGACGCTGCCGTGCGGCAGCCGGTCCAGCGGCGAAGTCAGCACCAACGCGCCGACCACGCCACCGGCGCCGAACACCGGCGACGCGATCCCGCGCGCGCCGGGGAGCTTCTCACTGTCGGAAAGCGCGACGCCTGCGTCTCTGATACGTTGCATTTCCTCGAGCAGAGTCGTGAGCTGCGGTAGTTCGGCGCCACCGGCAGGAGACGTCATACCCTCGGATTCGTAGATGCCGGTGATCTCCTCGTGGTCCAGGTAGGCGAGGATCGCCTTGCCGGAGGCACCCCAGAGCAGAGAAAGCGGCGCATGCATGTCGATTCGGTACTGGAGAGCTTGCGTTCCGTCGGAACGGACGAGGAACGACATCGCGCGATCCTTCGGCAGATACATGGCGAAGAGCACGGTCTCGTTGTAGCGCGCCGCCAGCTGCTCTACCGAGGGCGTGATGATCGCACTCATCGGAAATGCTTGCGACGCACGCGCGGCTATCCGGTAGAGGCTCGGACCGCTCGAATAGACGCGAGTGGTGGGATTCCACGTGGCGAACCCCTCGTCGCACAGCAACTGCAGCGATCGATGCACGGTGGACGGAGCCAGGCCGAGACGTTCCGCCAGCTGATTCACGCCGACTTCACCCTCGGCGTCCGCGAGCGCCTCGATCAGCCTCGCGGTACGCACGACAGTGCTCGTCGGATGGATGGCGGACGACATGACTCAGTTCACGCTCTCGAAGATGTGCACCGCGCAGGACCCGTGATCGAGCCCACTGATCCCGCCGCCGGTCACGTGCGTCAGACCGAAGCGAGCGTTCTCGACCTGACGAGGCCCGGCCACGCCAGTGAGCTGCCAGAAGATCTCGACCACCTGAGCGACACCGCTGGCACCGACCGGGTGCCCCTTCGCGAGCAGGCCGCCGCTCGGGTTCACCACGACCTCTCCGCCGTAGGTCGCCTTTTCCGCCCGAAGAAAGTCGAGAGATTCACCGGGCCGGGCGAAGCCCAGCGCCTCGTAGTACACGACCTCGGCGATGGTGAACGCGTCATGCAACTCGACGACGTCGATATCCTCTGCGCCGATTCCCGCCTGCTCATACGCATCCCGCGCGGAATCGAAAGTGATCTCCGGCCGCAGCATGTCGCGGAAGCCCGCAGTCGCCTTTCCCGAGTGGAGCACAGATGCACGCACGCGGATCGCCGGAACCCCCAGTCGGCGCCGAACGGCATCCGAGACGATGATCACGACGGCCGCACCATCGCCGGTCGGGCAGCACTGGAACAGCGTCAGCGGATCGGCGATGGGACGGGAGGCGAGAACCTCGTCGATCGTGGTCTCGCTGCGGAACTGCGCGTACGGGTTGCGGCTGCCGTGTCGACGAGCCTTCACCGCAACAGCCGCGAGATCTGCCGGAGTAGCGCCACGATCGTGCAGGTAGCGATGCGCGCGCATAGCGTAGAGCGCAGGCATCACCATGCCGATCTGCACCTCGGGATCCTCTTCCACGAGCGGAAGCGTGCCGCCACCAAATTGAGTCAGCTTGTCGACGCCGATCGCAACCGCGACCTCGACGCGTCCGCTCTCCACCGCTCGGTAGGCCTCCTGCACTGCCGTCGCGCCGCCGGAGCACGCGTTGTCGACATTGACGACCGGAATGCCGCCGATGCCGAGTTCCTTGACGATCCGCTGGCCGGTGAGCATGCCGCCGAATGCATGACCGCAATAGACAGCTCCGATCTCCTCTCGGGTAATGCCCGAGCTCGCGATCGCCGCGGCGAGCGGCGGAACCGCAAGCCCCGAGTAGGAGGCGTTCTTGTACCGACCCATCGGGAGCATGGCCGCTCCGATGACATATGCGCTCATGCTTGTTCCTTCCTTGTGAAGCTCCAGTTGCCGTCATTCACCACAAGTTCGACCGGACCATCGATACCGCCCTCGACCGCCGCGACATCGAGCTGCGCGAGAATGCGCACGCCGTCCGTGAGGTCGATGTAGCCGAGCCGATATGGCGTCTCCCGGATGCTCGACACATGCACGGTCGTGTGGCTGTACAGACGCCCTTCGTGCGCGAGCTCAGCGTCTTCGAGCTCGATGCCGCCACAGTCGACGCAAGCCATCCGTTTCGGGAAGTTCTTGCCTCCGCAGCTCCGGCAGCAACTGCCGATGAGCCGGTGCCCTGCGTCGGTCAGCGCGATGTCGCCCGCGCGGTCCACGAGATCCTCGACGGGTGCAAGTGTGGCCTCGACGGCCGAAGCGCTCAGAGATATGGTCACGCTACTCGTCCTTTCTGTTGTGAAGAGTTTGAGAACCAGAAGTCGTCGACTATCGACGCGACCGCGTCCGGAGCCTCGACGATGGGGGTGTGTCCGACCCCTTCCAGCACGGTCAGTCGGCCGTCGGCGAGCAACGGGAGCATCCGACGCATCTGCTCGGGCTCCTTCGCGTGGTCCTGCTGACCCGCGATCAATTGCACGGGCATCGTCAGTGCAGCGACCGCATCATGTAACGACGCACGAGCGAAGACCTCGTGTGCGGCATCGGCCACACCTGCGGGCAGGCGCGTGAAATGCGATCGCCAACGATCTCGGATCGCGTCCGTGCGCGGACGCGCTAAGAAGTCATCCCCGAACATCGTGTGCTCGATCCGATCGATCACAGCATCGTCGATACCGGTACGGATCGCTCGCTCGAGTTCCGCGAAGCGATCGGGATCCAGTTCGGCGTCAGCCGTGCCGCCCAGTAGGGTGCAATCGAGGAAGAGGTCCGGTCGCCGGGCCGCAGCGAGGGTAGCCACGTAGCCGCCCATCGAACTGCCAACCACGTGAACCGGAGCCGATGACTCCCGCTCGACGAGCGCGATGACGTCAGCCGCGAGCGCCTCGAGCGACAGATCGCCACCCGGACTGCGGCCCTGCCCTCTGAGGTCGGGGATCAGATACCGTACCGGCAGATCTGCAACGGCGACGAAGTCGTCGAACATGGTGCCATCGAAGAAGAGCGAATGCACGAGCACCGCCTGCGTCGGGCCCGAGCCGTGCACCCGTACGTGGAGCGGCGCGAGGTCAGACATTCTTCTCACCTGCACTTGACTGCGACGGCTTCGCCGAAGGCGCGGCGGTCTTTTCAGTTGCACGCACCACGACACCACGCTCGTGGCTCACCACGGGCATCTTCTCGTCGCGGAATTCTGGGTTCTTCTCCTCGAAGCGACTCAGTCGTTCCTCGACCCGCTGAAAGTAAGCCACGCCTTCTCGGCCGCCACCAACACCCTCGAGCGAGCTCGGGAGTCGACGGCGGAGCGGAACCGACCCGCGGCTCGGCTCCGGTGCGAGCTTCATCCCAAGCAAGCGCACGCCAGTGATGACACGGTCCGCCTGCTCGCCGCACGCACACGGCTGTCGGCGGTCGGCGTCCATCGGCAGCAGTCGATCGAAGCGCGCGCCGCACCCGTGGCACTTGTGAGTATAGATGGGCATGGGGCGGCGCTCAGCTGTAGTAGTTGCCCGCGCCGGTACGTAGCTGCGTCATCTGCCCGGAATCGTGCCCGAAGACAAGCGTTGCATCGGTCTCGTCGCGAATCTTCAGAATCTTGTCCAGCGAGTTGAGCCACGCACGGTTATCCCAGACAACCGATCCCCAATGGCGCTGCTCAATGGTCTCCTCCAGGTATACGGCATCCGAGGTGAAGATCATGGTGCCGTCCTTCGGCAGGTCGACCTGCAGCGCCATCTGTCCGAAGCTATGGCCTGGTACCTCGAGAAGCTTTACCCCGGGGATCAATTCGACATCACCAGTCACCGTCTCGAAGTCGATGTGCTGATAGTCGTTCTTGATGTGGCCTCCCTGGAAGAAGCCGTCGAAGCCCATGGCCCCGTCCAACTCGGCCTGATTGACGATGAAGCGGGTGCCGTCACGATCGAACAGCTTGGCGTTCCCGGCGTGATCCATATGGAGGTGGCTGAGCACGACGGTGTCGATCTGCTCGAGTTCGAAGCCGATCTGCTTCAGCCGAGAGTCCAGGTACTGCTCTTCTGCGACCTGGTCGTAAGGGATGACCTCCTTGAGGCCCGTGCCTTCCCACTCGGTCTCCCATTCGCGCGAGCTCGCCGTATCCCACAGGATCAAACCGCCGGGATGCTCGATGAGCACCGCGTGCAACTGGCAACTCGCCCACACGCGTTCCCGATGGTGGTTGTGTGCGAGTGCACGGTATTTCGGCGACCCGATGAGCTGCTCGATATCGGTGCCCATCGCACCACATTCGAGGACGTGAACCTTCAGTGATTCCATTTTCGAACTCCTTCGTGAATCGGTTTCTGGCGCTCAGATGCGGCTACGCCGCATCAGCTCTGAGCCGGCGGCTTGCCGCTACGGCCGTGAGTAGCACCAATCCATTGAAGACCGGCTCGACGAAGTAGGGAACCCCCACTGCCTGAAGTCCGGTAACGCCGATCGCGATCGCGAACACCGCGAGCACCGTGCCGAAGACATTGAATCGACCTGGCTTGAACGACGTCGCGCCGAGGAACACGGCGGCGAATGCGGGAAGGAGGTACGCCGGACCGACCGTCGGGTTTCCCGTGCCCAGTACCGAGGTCGCTGTCACTCCCGCGATGCCGCACAAAATTCCCGAAATGGTGAACGCCGAGATGCTGAGCCCCCGCACATTGAGCCCGGAGAGCCGCGATGCCTCGCGCGAACCGCCGATCGCGTACAGGAAGCGACCGAAGGGGGTGTGGTCCAGCACGTAATAGACGATGAGCATCAGCACGACGATGAGCCAGACAGGATTCGGGATGCCGAGGAAGTCGCCGGCACCGAATTCCGGTAGCGCCTTGGGGATGTTCTCGTAGATGACCTGGCCGTTGGTGTACCAGGTGGCGATTCCCGCGAGAATGAGACCGGTTGAAAGTGTCGTGATAAAAGCGTTGATCCTGACGACATTCACCAGAATGCCGTTGATCAATCCGACGATTCCGCAAGCGAGAATCGCGAGGAGGATCGACAGACCCACGGGCAGCCCCTGCAGGGAGGGAAGCCCAGCGGTCAAAATGCCGCCGAGCGCGAGGTTTCCGCCGACGCTCAGGTCGAAATCGCCCGTGATCAGCACGAAGAGCTCGGCGAGCGCAACGATGACCAGAATCGTCTGCGTCAGTGCGATCGCTCGGGCATTCCCGAGTGTCGCGAAGGTATCCGGGCGCAAGAAGGAGAATACGACGATTGCGGCGATCGTGATCGCGGGCAATGCCCACTGGCTGTATTGCCGCCTGGTGCGTGCGCTTCGCATCACTGCGACGCCCGTCGTGTCGGTCTGCGCCGATGTACTCGTGCTGCTCATGACTCTGCTCGTTCCTTGTACTTTTCTCTTACTGCCTCAGCCGACGGCGTCTATGATGACGCCGCTGTCGAGGCGCAGCATCCTGGTCGCGACCGCCGCGATCTCGGACTCATCGACATCGGTCAAGACCACGGTCACCCCGTTCGATGCCGCGTCCCGAATTGCAGCGCGGATCTGCATCCTCGCCGCCGGATCGACGCCCTGCGTCGGGTTCTCGAGCACCATCAGACTCGGGCGCTGGGCCAGGCACCGCGCGAGCACGACCTTCTGCTGGTTGCCGCCGGAGAGCATTCCCACCTTGCGGCGCGGATCGCGCGGCCGGATGTCGAAGATCTCCATTGCATCGGCCACGCGGTCGCGTTCGCCCCGTCGCGAGATGAGCGCGAGCGGGAAGTGCCGGCGCTGTTCTGCGATCTCGATGTTCTCGACGATGTCGAGATCACCGATGATCCCCTTGCCCCGACGGTCGCTGGGCACGAGGAAGATCTTGTTGCGGAGGCGATCCCGGATCGAACCCGGAACCAGCCGCTTTTCTGCGAGTCGGACCTCACCCCGATATCGGAGACCCCCAGCGATGGCTTGGCAGACGTCGCCTGTGCCGGAATCGAGCGCCCCTACGATGCCGAGAATCTCGCCCTTGCGCGCATCGAAGTCGATGCCTCCGAGTTGTGCCGTGCGCAGTCCACGGACCGAGAGGAAATCCTCAGTTCCGGCCGCCGTGGTGCTCTCAGGGCTCATGGCGTGCTGCTCGCCGCTCATGAGCGTCAGCAGGTCGATCGCACTCTTATCCGCCACTGGCTCGTCGTGGATCACCTGCCCCGCTCGGAGCACAACAACCCGATCTCCGATGTCGACGATCTCATCGAGGTGGTGTGAAACGTACAGGATCGCGAGACCGCTCTTGCGGAGGCCGCGCACGGTTTCGAGAACCTGCGTTCGTTCATTGATGGGAAGAGCAGCTGTCGGCTCGTCGAGAATCACGAGCGAGACTTCGCCCTTGGCCCGGAACAGAGCTCGCTCGATGGCGATGATCGTCTGCTCCGCGAGTGTGAGATCTTCGATCAGGGTGCGCGCATCTACATCGAGCCCTGCGTTGTAGAGGAAATCCTGCACGCGAGCATTGTGCTTGCGCCACTTGACCCGTCCGAGCGCGGTGCGGAGGAAGCCGACACCGACGCCGAAGTTCTCGGCGATGGTCAAGCCGGGGATCATGCCGAGATCCTGGTGTACCACGACAACGTTCTCAGGCCCGATACCCTCGCCCCACTGCAGCTGACTACCGCCATCGGGCTGGTAGACGCCGGTCAGGCACTTGATGAGCGTAGACTTGCCAGACCCGTTTTCGCCGATGAGGGCGGTGACCTGGCCATGTCGGAGCGTCAGCTCGACCTCATCGAGTGCCCGCTGATCGCCGAAGCTCTTCGTCAGTCCTCGAAGCTCGACGACCGCACTCTCCTGAGACGCGTCCTGCGGACGCCCCGACATTGCCATTTCGTTCTCTTTCCTGAAGGGGCGCCGCTCAGAGTGTCTCGGCCGCCGCGGGTTCGGCGGGCTCGACGCCCCAGAGCTTCCAGTAGTTCGGGCGGATGTCCTGGTCGCCCCACCACGGGCCGGATGCCGGAACATTGTCAGCGGTGAGGAGCTTGTTGCGAATGCCCTGCTCCTCGCCCGAGAGCGGCGCCTCGCCCTGCACCAGACGGTTGGCGTTATCGATCATGGCGTAGCCAACGGCCATCGTCGAAAGGCCGATCGTCGCCTTCTGGTACCCACCGTTGCGGATGTCGTCCAGGTTCGGGGTGTTGCCGTCATAGCCGACACCGAAGGTACCCTCGTTCGCCAGACCGGCCTGCTTGGCGCCCTGGATCGAGAAAGTGAGGCCCGAATCGAAGCCGTTCCACAGCACGTTGAACTCCGAGTTCGATCGCAGCGTCTGCGCGGTGAGTGTCGGCAGCTTGGTGGTGATGTCGGCCGCGAGGAAGTTCGTCACGGCAAGCGTCTTGCAGTCACCGCCGGCTGCCTCACAATCCTTGATGAACTGCTGCCAGCCCTCCTGACGCGCTACCACGTAGCCGAACTCGCTGTCCATCATCTGCACATCGCGCAGCTTGCCGTCGGTGTAGAGGTATGACTGAGCGGCCAGCGCCCACCCGTTGTCACGACCCGACTGCAGAGACGGGACGAGCGAGTCGAACACGCCTTCCTCACCCTCGCTGTTCGCCGAAACCGATGCGACGATCTTGATACCCGCGGCCTTGGCCTGCTCCAGGCTGCTCTGCACAACGGAAGCATCAATGGAAACGATGGCGATGGCATCGGCCTTGATCGCGATCGCCTGCTGAACCGCGGCGTTCATCTTCGCCGGATCAC
This sequence comes from Leucobacter soli, assembly GCF_042659205.1. Classification (NCBI taxonomy): domain Bacteria; kingdom Bacillati; phylum Actinomycetota; class Actinomycetes; order Micrococcales; family Microbacteriaceae; genus Leucobacter; species Leucobacter soli. The sequence goes on along the minus strand of NZ_JBHSRW010000034.1, from coordinate 1,720 downwards.
CTTCGGGGTTGATGAAGGTGACGTCCCAGCCGAGCGCCTTGGCAGCGTCCTGCGCTGCCAACGAAACCCGGTAGCCACCCTCGGTAGATGCGCCTGCCGGGGGGATGATCACAATCTTCTTATCCTTCGCGGCCGCTGGGCCCTCCGAAGGTGGCAGCTGCGTCTGCATCTCGGCAGCCGTGTCGACAGCCTCCTGCACTTTCGCCTCGAAGGCGGTGAGGTCTCCGCTCGCCGCGGTCGAACCGGAATCGCTGGTCGCCTCGTCCGCTGCAGCGCTGCAGGACGAAAGCATGAGAGCGGTAGCGAGGGCTGCGCCGACCCCGCCGATAATGCGCATCTTCGCGCTTCGAGTGCGGATGTTCATCCTTTGTTGCCTCCCAAAGTTGAGGAATTTCTCGCTTGAACTTCTAGTGAATGAAATTCGATTCTGATTCTAGAATTAGCATATTAACAGCGTCAAGCGAACCGAAGAATATATTTGGCGGGGCTCCTCGCGGCTCGGAAGCGCCGTGTGTCACCCTGCGCCGATCGCGGCGCGCGCTTCGGCCCGCCAGGCGACCCGGTTCGGACGACCTATTTTCCGCAGTCCCCGGGGTGCGTCTCGCACCACGGGGTCGCGCCGGGCAGACGGCGGCGGTTCTCGGCCACCCATCGGTAGGCGAGATCCTCCGCCCACCCCACTCCAGGGAGTCGGTAGAGCGGCAGCAGAAGCCGCAGCCCGAACGCGGTATCGAGTGCGCGGCTCACGGCGGCGGCACCGCGATAGCTGCGGGCGGCGGGCCCCTCGCCCTCGAACACCCAGGCCGCCTCCTGCGCGGCGGCCTCGCTCAGACCGAAGCGCTCGAGCACGCCCGGGCGCTGGGAGGGATGCAGGCGCAGCCGGCCGCGACGATCCCGACGCTCGAGCCAGGCCGCGGCACGCGTGCAGACACCGCATCGCCCGTCGAAGACGACATCGAGCACAACCGTGCCATCGGCCATCGCACTCTCCTTCTCCCTCCCATCCAACACCATGGCCGGGATGCCGCTGTTCTCGTTCAGCACCCGGGGTGGGACACTGGATGCATGCGATCCTTCATCCGCGTGCTCGTCAGCGCATTCGCGCTGTGGTTGACGACGCTCATCGTCGGCGGTCCGGGCGAGCACGGGTTCTGGATCGCGCCGCTCGCGGACGATAACTGGGGGAGCATCGCCACATTCGTACTCGTGGCGCTCCTCTTCGGACTCGTGAACGCCACGCTCGGCCGCGTGGTGCGCTTCATCTCGTTCCCCCTCTACGTCCTCACGCTCGGCCTCTTCGGCCTCATCGTCAACGGCCTGCTCATCTGGGTCGTCGCTTGGATCTCTGAGCTCGCGGGCTTCGGGCTCCGCGTCGACGGCTTCTGGTGGGGAGTGCTGGGCGCCCTCGTGCTCTCGATCCTCTCGGGAATCATGAACGCGCTGCTCGGCACCCGGAAGAAGCCGCGCGAGTCGTAAGGCGCGTCTGCGAAATCCTCGCCTGCCGTGCGGATCGATCTACCGGCACGGTCGAATCGGAGCAGTCCGCCGGATCAGTCGCGCTCGAGCCCGCCGCCGCGCACGAACCGCACGTGCAGCCCCGTCTGAAGCAGCGCCGAGGCGAGCATCGGGCCGCTCGACAGCCGCTCCCAGCCGGCGCTCCAGCCGAGTTGCCGAGCAACCTGCCAGATCGAGGCGTCGGGATCGGCGGCGAGCGCGGCAG
>NZ_JBHSRW010000033.1:0-17654 GCF_042659205.1 Leucobacter soli | reverse complement strand
CGCGGCAACCCGATGATCGAGCTGCTCGCCTCGGGCGGGCGGGCCATCGGCGACGAGATCCTCGGCCCGCTCAGCGAGCGCAGCGAGGAGGCGCTCACCCTGCGCCGCGCACTGCGCGCCTACCTCGCGACGGGCGGGCGGGCGAATCAGACGGCCAAGGAGCTCGGTGTGCATCGGAACACGTTGCGCAACCGGCTCGAGAAGATCGAGCGGCTGACCGGATCCTCGCTCGCGAGCGCCGACGACCGTGCGGAATTGTGGATGGCCCTGCGCCTGGTCACCGACGCCGACCCTCGACCGGAGGAGGAGCCCGCCTGAGGGGCCGCTCAGGCCTCGTCGATCGGATTCTCGGGATACGGCTCGTGCAGTTCCTTGAGCACTCCCGCGGTGTCCCCGTGCAGCAGGTCGTCGACGACCGCATCGATCGCCCAGGCCTCGTGGGTCCCGTCCGGGAGATCGAGACGGATCCCGGTTTCAGATGCCCGCTTCTTGTCCATACCCTGATGATAACCCCGTGCGTCGCGAACGGCATCGACATTCTCCGCTTCGTGATGTTCGCGTCGAGCAGGCGGTGCGGGATCGCGGATCGACGCCGACGAAGCGAGGCGCCGCGGGAGTGCTCGGATCTGTGAAGCCAATTTCCGGCTCAGGGCGCTAGTACAGCAGGAACTGAGCCGTGCCCGTGCTGTCGACGCCGGCGGCCGTCACCCGCAGGTGATAGGAGGCGCCGTCGGCTCCCACGGGGTCCCGTGCGATGTCGCAGGTCCCGGCGCTCGATCGAGTCCGATCCCACACGATCGCCTCGGTGCTGAGCTTCTGCCCCGGTTCCAGGACGACCGCCCGATGGTCGGGCTGCGTCTGGCAGTCGGTCGAGACCCAGACGCGATCCGATCCGCTCGTCACCTCGAACACCATGCCTGCGGTGCCCAGGTCGGCCGTGCACGGCTTCTTGCCGGTGTTGGCGACCGTGAGCGAGAACTCGGGCTCCTCATCGGCGGCGTAGCTCTCCCGATCCGTGACGGGGACCACTTCGAGCCGCTTCGCTTTGCATTCGGCGACGTCCTCGCTCGCGTCGCCGTCCTCCCCGTCCTCGTCCGCGGGCGCCTGCGTCTCGCTGACGCCGTCGGGGATCTCGACCTTCGAACCCGCATTGGCGCCACCGCTCGAGCCGGGCTTCCAGATGATCAGCGCGACGGCGACGACGATCGCGACCAGTACGGCGAGGGCCAGGATCCGGCGGCGCACATACACGCTCTTGGGCTTCGGCCCCAGGGGATCTCGCCAGCCGGACATGCCCCCAGGGTAGCCGCGCGGCGCACCGCGGGATGCCCGAAACGCCGCTACCCCGCCGCCTCCCAGGCGGTCGGTGCCGGCGTCGGGCGCGGGCAGAACGACGAATGGGCCGGGCGCGTCCGCTCCCGCTCAGAGGCGCTTGAGCATCCGGGTGTTGCCGAGCGTGTTCGGCTTGACCCGGGCGAGGTCCAGGAACTCCGCCACGCCTTCGTCGTGCGACCGCAGCAGCTCCGCGTAGACCTCGGCAGCGACGAGCTGCGTGTCCTCGCCCACGGCCTCGAAGCCGTGCCTGGCGAAGAAGTCGACTTCGAAGGTCAGGCAGAACAACTGGCTGAGCCCGAGGTCGACCGCACGCCGCTCGAGCGCGCAGATCAGGCGGTGCCCGACGCCACGGCCGAGCCACCCCTCCGCGACGCCGAGGGTGCGCACCTCGCCCAGCTGCTCCCACATCACGTGCAGTGCGCCGTAGCCGATCACGCGATCCTCGCCGTCGACCGCCACCACGAACTCCTGCACGGCCCCGTAGAGCTCGACGAGATCCTTGCCGAGCAGGATCCGCCGCTCCACCAGCGGCGTCATCAGCGCGACCATGGCCGCCACGTCCCGGGTCTGCGCCGGCCGTACGCTCACCGTGCTCGTATCAGTCATGGAGAGAGTCTAGTGCGGCCGGCCGGCCCTCTCGTCACCCCCTCCCACGCGCAAGTGCTCAGTAGCGACGGGTCGGATCGTGCCGAACCCGGTACTACTGAGCACTTGCCGTTGGGGAGTGCGCAGGGGCGGGGTTACTCCGAAACCGTCGAGGGGCCCCCGGCGGTCGACGCGACCGCCGCCGCGGCCGACGCGGAGGCCGCGCCGTGATCCTTGCCCCGGCTCTCGGTCGTGAAGGCGAACTCGCCGTCGACGAAGTCGACCTTCACCGTGTCGCCGGCCAGCAGCTCGGCGCCGAGGATCCGCTCGGACAGGCGATCCTCCACCTCGTGCTGGATCGCGCGGCGCAGCGGGCGGGCGCCCAGCGTCGGGTCGTATCCGATCTCGGCGAGACGCTCGCGCGCGGCCTGCGAGACCTCGATGTGGATGTCGCGATCGAGCAGCCGTTCGCGCAGCCCCTTGACGAAGAGGTCCACGATCTGCAGCAGCTCGTCCTTCGACAGCTGCGGGAACACGATCGTGTCGTCCACACGGTTCAGGAACTCGGGCTTGAAGTGCTTCTTCAGCTCCTCGTTGACCTTGCCCTTCATCGTCTCGTAGCCGACCTGGCTGTTGCCCTCGACCTGGAAGCCCACCGGGCCGCCGGCGATCGCGGTCGAGCCGAGGTTGGTCGTCATGATGATGACCGTGTTCTTGAAGTCGACCACGCGGCCCTGACCGTCGGTCATGCGCCCCTCTTCGAGGATCTGCAGCAGCGAGTTGAAGATGTCGGGGTGCGCCTTCTCGATCTCGTCGAAGAGCACGACCGAGAACGGCTTGCGGCGCACCTTCTCGGTGAGCTGGCCGCCCTCCTCGAAGCCGACGAACCCGGGAGGCGCGCCGAAGAGTCGCGACACCGTGTGCTTCTCGCCGTACTCCGACATGTCGAGCGAGATCAGCGCGTCCTCGTCGTCGAACAGGAACTCCGCGAGCGCTTTCGCGAGCTCGGTCTTGCCGACGCCGGTCGGGCCGGCGAAGATGAACGAGCCCGACGGGCGCTTCGGGTCCTTGAGCCCTGCGCGCTGGCGGCGGATCGTCTTCGCGAGCGCCGAGATGGCCTCGTTCTGGCCGATGACCCGGCGGTGCAGGGCCTCCTCCATGAAGCGCAGGCGGGCCGTCTCCTCCTCGGTCAGTTTGAAGACCGGGATGCCCGTGGCCTGAGCCAGCACCTCGGCGATCAGTCCCTCGTCGACCTCGGCGGCGGTCGCCACGTCGCCCTTGCGCCACTGCTTCTCGAGGCGCAGGCGCTCGGCGATCAGCTTCTTCTCCTCGTCGCGCAGCGACGCGGCCTTCTCGAAGTCCTGATCCTCGATCGCGCGCTCCTTGTCGGCGCGCACGACCGCGATCTTCTCGTCGAACTCGCGCAGCTCGGGCGGGCTCGACAGGATCGAGAGGCGCAGCCGGGCGCCGGCCTCGTCGATCAGGTCGATCGCCTTGTCGGGCAGGAAGCGATCCTGCACGTAGCGATCCGCCAGGTTCACCGCGGCGACGATCGCGCCGTCGGTGATCGACACCTTATGGTGCGCCTCGTAGCGGTCGCGCAGACCCTTCAGAATGTTGATGGCGTGCGGCAGGCTCGGCTCGTTGACCATCACCGACTGGAAGCGGCGCTCGAGCGCGGCATCCTTCTCGAAGTGCTTGCGGAACTCGTCGAGCGTGGTCGCGCCGATGGTCTGCAGCTCGCCGCGGGCGAGCATCGGCTTCAGGATGTTCGCCGCGTCGATCGCGCCCTCGGCCGCGCCGGCGCCGACGAGCGTGTGGATCTCGTCGATGAAGATGATGATGTCGCCGCGGTTGCGGATCTCCTTGGTGACCTTCTTCAGGCGCTCCTCGAAGTCGCCGCGGTAGCGGCTGCCCGCGATCAGCGACGAGAGGTCGAGGATGTAGAGCTGCTTGTCCTTCAGGGTCTCGGGCACCTCGCCCTTGACGATGGCCTGGGCCAGCCCCTCCACGACGGCGGTCTTGCCGACGCCGGGCTCGCCGATCAGCACGGGGTTGTTCTTCGAGCGGCGCGAGAGGATCTGCATGACCCGCTCGACCTCCTTCTCGCGGCCGATCACGGGATCGAGCTTGCCCTCGCGGGCGGCCTGGGTGAGGTTGCGGCCGAACTGGTCGAGCACCTGCGAGCCCTTGGCATCGCTGCCCGCGGCCTCGGCGCCGCCGACGCTCACGGTCTCCTTGCCGGCCTGGTAGCCGGAGAGGAGCTGGATCACGGTCTGGCGCACGCGGTTCAGATCGGCGCCGAGCTTGACGAGCACCTGTGCGGCGACCCCCTCGCCCTCGCGCAGCAGGCCGAGCAGGATGTGCTCGGTGCCGATGTAGTTGTGGCCGAGCTGCAGCGCCTCGCGGAGGCTGAGCTCGAGCACCTTCTTGGCGCGCGGGGTGAACGGGATGTGACCGGCGGGCGGCTGCTGGCCGGTGCCGATGATGTCGGTGACCTGCTCGCGCACGGCGTCGAGCGAGATCTCGAGCTGCTCCAGGGCCTTCGCGGCGACGCCCTCGCCCTCGTGGATGAGGCCGAGCAGGATGTGCTCCGTGCCGATGTAGTTGTGGTTGAGCATCTTCGCCTCTTCCTGGGCAAGCACAACCACCCGGCGGGCGCGATCCGTGAATCTCTCGAACATCTCAATTACCTCCTGCAGCCGGGGTCGCGTCGTCGGTGCGATCCCGGTCGGTGTTTCCAGGCTACGGGGTGGTGGGCCGTCGCGGTGCCGTGTTCGCCGCAGGCGTGACGAGATCTTGACAATCCGATCGGCCGCCTCGATACTTATCGAAAAGCGATAATAACGATATTCGATAAGCACTGCTCGTTACCGCGCTCCACCGCTCAACCACCGTTCGGAGGCCGTCATGTCGATCGAGAACCGGAACGCCGCCCCCACCGCAGGGCGGGTCGGGCGATCCATCACCGCGATCATCGCGCTCGCCATCGGCTCCCTGCTGCTCCTGGGCGCACTCGTCTCCGCGATCCCGATGATGCTGAGCCACTTCACCGACCTCTGGAACGGCTTCGCCGACCTCTCGACGGCACGTCTGCCGTTCGAGCAGGATCCGAACACGCTCGACGGCGAGTCATCCGCCGCCTACGCCGGCGTGCTGCTCACGAGCGGCGATCCCCTCACCGCTCCGCGGCTGCTGCAATCGGCGCAGACCGCACTCACCCTCCTCGTAGTCGTCGCCGGCAGCCTGGCGGCGATCCTGCTCGCGATCCGGCTGCTGCGGCGCCGGCCCTTCGCCCGGCATCTGCGCTGGAGCCTCCTCGTACTCGGGCTGCTCGTGATGGTGCTCGCGACCGTCGGCCCCCAGCTCGAGGCTCTCGCCGTCGACATCGCAGCGGAGGATCTCGGCTACGCGATCTACCAGCGCGACGGCGACGGCATCCTCACCTCGACGACCCCCGACTCGATCATGCAGAACCTCTGGGATCCGATCTGGGTCGTCGGACGCTTCGACCTGATCCTGCTCCTCGTGGGCGGCATGGTCGCCATGTTCGGCTTCCTCCTCTCCGACGGCGAGCGCGCCCAGCGCGAGACCGACGGCCTCGTCTAGGTCGCCGATCGAAGCCTCTCCGACGAACCGCTCCAGCCCCCACCCCGACCCGCTCCGACCTGAAGGATCGACATCGTGTCCGCGATCAACGCCCCCGTCATCATGATCATGGTGCTGCTCCTCGCCGCAGCCGCGCTGGCCATCGTCCTGGCGGCCCGGAAGTCCCGAGCCGGGGGCACCGGCGACCCCGTCATTCGCATCACGATGGTCATCGCGATCGTCTGGGCCGCGTTCGCGACGGTCGGCGCGACGTTCAACGCGATCGCGATCCTCGACCCCGGCTCCGGCACCTCGATCACCTTTCCGGTCCGACCGTTCTGGCCGGAGCAGCCCGAGGGCCTGGAACTCGACGGCATGACGGCCGCATTCGACGGCGTTTTCACGCAGGTCACCGCCGTCGTCACCGGGCTGACCCTGGGCCCACGCATCTGCTGGGCGATCAGCCAGATGCTCTGGTGGTTGATCCCGGGCGTCATCGCCGCGCTCATCGCCCTCGCCTGCCGCGAACTGCGCGCCGGCCGCGCCTTCGCGCCGGTGGTCGCCAGGATGGCGATGGTGACGGCGGTGGTCGTCGCGCTCGGGGGCTTCGCCGCCCAGGTGCTCGGCGACATCGGCGGCAGCATGGCCGCGACCGAGGCGCTCAGCTGGGACAGCGCGGTCTGGACCGGCGCCACGACGAGCGACGACTTCGCCGCCTTCTGGCCCGAGCCGGACATCCAGATCCAATTGCCCTTCTGGCCGCTCGCGGCCGGGCTCGGATTCGCCGCCCTCGCCGCGATCTTCCGCTACGGCTCCCGGCTGCAGCGCGACCAGGAGGGCCTGGTCTGATGGCGGGCGACGCACACGAGTCCACGACGACGCACACACGAAGGATCAGCATGAACAGCACAACCGGCGCCATCGACGCCAGCGGAGCTCCCGACACGGCCGAAGCCGCCGACGCCATCCGCGCTTCGGCATCCGCTCCCCCGCCCGCCGCCCGTACCGGCCTCATCTTGCTCATCGTCGTGGCCGCACTCGTGGTCGCCGGCTCGGTGTTCTACGGGCTCTGGCTCTCGTTCGCGGCGGGAGTGGACAAGAGCGGCCACTTCGGCTTCGAGGCCTCCTACGCCGCACCGATGATCGGCGACGAGGTCGACGCACCGGTGCTGCCAGGGACCGGCAGCGAAGCGCTGATCGACTACTCGACCGTCACGGTCTCGGCACCGCTCGAACAGCTCCGCGAGCCCCAACTGCTCCTCGCGCTGGCCACAGCGATACCGTTTCTCATCGTGATCGTGGGCGGGCTCGGCGTCATCGCCCTCGCCTGGCGACTGCTCGGATCCAAACCCTTCTCGGGCGCGGCCCGCGGCGTGCTCGCGGCGCTCGGCGTACTCGCGATCCTGAACTCCGCCCTCGTGCCCTGGCTCGAGGCCCGCTCCAGCGCGCGAGCGATCGAGATACTCGCCCTGCCCACGGACGGCACGATGGTGCCCTCGAACCAGCACGGCTGGGTGGTGGCGCCCCACTTCGGCTTCTTGCAGGACGCGTACTGGCCGTACCTGACGCTCGGGGTCCTGCTCATGCTGGTCGCGATCCTCTGGCGGAAGGCGGCCCGCCTGCAACAGGAAACCGAGGGCCTGGTATGAACGCCGCAGCCGAGTACCGGCCTTCGCGCGCCGACCGCATCGGCATCGTCGCGTTCATGATCGCAGGTATCGCGATCCTGGCATGGAGCGCCTACGCGGGCCTGATGCGCGTCATGGAGCTGCTGCTCGGCGAAGACGCGCGCTTCCTCGTGCGATTCCCCGATACGCCGGTCGAGACGCCGCTCGGCGAGGGCGGGGCGCCGGTCGCCCTGCAGCTCGACGCGGCTACGATCGCCGTGCGGCAGATGACGCCCCTCGGCTTCTGGTCGGGAGTCCTCGAACAGTCGGCCTTCTTCGTCGGGCTCGCCACCGTCGTCGTCTGTCTGCTGTTGCTCTCGCGCAGGGCGCTCCGCGGCGAGATCTTCAGTCGGAGCAGCACGGCGCTCGTCGCGATCGCGGGCCTGACCGGGCTCGCCGGCTTCGGCCTCTCCGCGTTCTTCCAAGGGCTGGCCGGCGCCGAGGCCCTGCTCAGCGTCACCGGCGGTGAACTCACGGGGTTCGTCGTCTTCACTCTTGAACCGTTCCACTTCGTCATCGCCGCCTTCGTGACGACTCTTGTCATCAACACCTACGCGGTGGGAGCCCGCATCGAACGCGAGACGGCCGGTCTCATATGAGCCCCGCCGAGCCCGAGGACGGGCATGCGATCCACTGCCGGCTCGACGAGCTACTCGCCGAGCGCGGGATGACGCTGACCGAGCTCAGCGAGCGCGTCGGGGTCAGCCTCGTCAACCTCTCGGTGCTGAAGAACGACCGTGCCCGCGCGATCCGCTTCTCGACGCTCACCGCCATCTGCCGGGCGCTCGACTGCGAAGTCGGTGAACTGCTCGTCATCGACGAGTGAGCCGGGGCTCTTCACTCGCGCGCACTCCCGTCTTCCTTCCCTCCCTCATTCCTTCCCCCTCCCTCATTCCTTCATTCCTTCCTTCCTTCCCTCCCTCATTCCTCCCTTCCCTCTCCCCCTCGCTTATCCCGCCCCGTTTCCTCCCCACCTACTTGCAGTTCGGGCTGATTTCGCAGTTCGGGCGGATGAAACCCACGCAGAACGTCAGCCAGAACTGCGAGATCAGCCCGAACTGCAGCGAAGAAGGCACGATCCAGCCGGAGCAACGCCGCCCATTCGGCGCTCCCAGGTTCCGCGGATCCTCCGCGAGCGGTGAGCTATCCACAAACTCGCCGTCCGAGGCGCGAACAGCGAGAACCTCCGCCACGCTGGATCCATGGACCTGCGAACAGCGCTCAGCCGGACGGAGGGAGTCGCCCGTTCGGCCGAGCTCCTGCGGCTCGGCGTGCGTCGGGTCGAGGTCGACCGCGCGCTCGGATCCGGCGCCGCCATACGTCCGAGGAAGGGCTGGCTCGCGCTCGCCGATGCCGACCCTGACCTGCTCGGCGCGGCACGGCGCGGTGTCGTGCTGAGCTGCATCACCCAGGCCAAACGGCTCGGACTCTGGGTCTTGGAGGAACCGACCCGGCATGTGGCTGCCCGGACGCCGACGTCGCGCGCCGAGGCCCCAGGGTGCGTGATCCATTGGGCGAAGCCGACCGTTCCCCGAATGCCGTGGGTTCTCGAGGATCCGATCGAGAACGTACTCGGATACGTTGCCGTATGCCAGCCCTACGAGGCGGCGCTGGCGGTCTGGGAGTCGGCGCTCCATCAGCAGCTGGTCGCCTACGACCGACTGCGGGCGCTTCCGTATCGGTCCGGCGCGCAGACGCTGCTGCGCGCAAGCACGCCGTTCTCGGATTCCGGCCTCGAAACGCTCGTGGTCTCGCGTTTGCGCTGGTTGCGCATCCGCGTCCTCGCCCAGGCATGGGTGCACGGGCACCGAGTCGACTTCCTCATCGGTGACCGCCTTATCCTGCAACTCGACGGACGAGATCACGTCGGCCGTCAGCGAACCGAGGACAACCGGCTGGATTCCCTGCTCCTCCTGAACGGCTACTCGACGATCAGAGTCGGGTACTCGCAGGTCCTGTACGACTGGCCTGCGGTGCAGCACGAGATCCTGACCGCAGTCGCCCAGGGTCTGCACCTGGTCGCCGCCGCCTGAGCCGACGACGCCGGGCAGTCACGGGTCCGGGCGAGCACTCGGCCGGACCCTCGTCCGCAGTTCTGGCTGATCTCGCAGTTCGGGCGGATAAAACCCATGCAGAACGTCAGCCAGAACTGCGAGATCAGCCCGAACTGCGGCGAGGAGGGTACGAAGCGCGAACCACAGCGAACGGCGAGGAGGGCACGAAGCGCGCAACAGGAGCACGGACGAGCAGCGCGAAGCGGCATTGCGGGGAGGGCCGCCCGAGGAACCGCGAACCTAGGCCGCGCCAGTCTCCAGCGCCCAGGAGGCGGTCTCGAACGCCCGCACCGTCCAGAAGAGCTTCTCGGCGTCCTGCGGCGTCGGCCAGCTCGAGACCTTCACTCCGACCACACCGGTCAGCCGGTTCATGTAGATCATCTGGCCGTGAATGCCGAGCGCCAGCATGACATCCCCGCTCTCGCCGGGGAACCAGAACCCGTTGCGATACATTCCGCCGGGCATGAAGGTCGGCTCCGGCGAACCGGCGAACGCCGCCCGCGAGTCCGGACCGCCGGTGAACGTGTCCGCAACCCACCACTCCGGCAGCACCCGCGCACCGTCGAGCGCGCAGCCGCCGTTCACGTAAAGATGACCGAACCGCGCAAGATCGCGCATCGCCGCCGAGACGCCGCCGTCGAACATCCCCGCACCGACCCCGTCGACGCCCACGTGCGCATCGAACTCGGCACCCATCGGGCGCCACAGCCGCTCCGACATGACCTCCGCCGCATGCGCGCCCGCGGCTCCCTGGATCACGAAGCCGAGCGCATCCGTCTCGCACGACTTGTAGTCGAAAGCACCGCCGTGCGGACCCTTCTGGCCGAGGGTCGCCAGGAAGCCGAGCAGCGTATCCGGAACCCCGGGGTGCCGGCGCGGCGCCCAGCCGATGGCCTCCTCGAGCAACCGCACCTCGGCAGCGTCGTTCAGGTACTCCTCCGAGAAACGCACCCCCGTGCGCATATCGACGAGGTGCCGCACGAGCGCGCCCTCGTAGCCGGAGCCGGCGAGCTCAGGCACGTACGCCGTGACGAGGGTGTCGAGATCCAACTGCTCGCTCTCAGCCAGCAGGCCCGCCACCGTCGCAGTCAGCGATTTCGACACCGACATCAGCAGATGCATCCCGCCGACCCCGAACTCGCCGAGATACTCCTCGCCGACCACCGTGCCGCGGTGCAGGATCATCCAGCCGTCGGTATGCGTCGACGCCATGACCTCGGAGAACGACGCGCTGCGATCCTCCCAGGGATGCATCACCGTCAGACCGCCGATATCGGCGTCGCGCCTGCCGAAGTCGACCGCGCGATCGCCGCGTCGAATCGGGTGCACCGGCAGGAAGTCCTCGATGTGCTGCATCGACCACTGCAGGTAAGGGGCGAACTGCCACTGGTCCAACGGCGGTACCGCGGGCAGTGGGGCAGCGAGCGGCGGCGCAGCAGGTCCCGGGGCAGCAGGTCCAGGTGCGGCCGAGACCGGAGCCGGAAGGATCGGCTCGACCGGGACCGTGATCGCACCGGTGACCGGCGGCGGCTCGTAGACGCCACCGTGATCCGGCGATGCTGTCGCCGAAACGGACCCGCGCTCGGTCTCGAGCGGCAGCGGGACTGCGAGCGGCAGCGGAATCGGGATGGTGTCGATCCCTACCTCGGTTCCGGCCGCGGGCGTCGTCGCGCCTGGTTCAGGCGCCACGGCTCCATCCGGAACGATCGGCGCGGCCCCGGCGGGGGCCGGAGCGTACTCGGAATTCATCCTGGAAGTATCTCACGGGCTACCCCTTGGCCGGTGCAGCCTTCGCGGGCTCCTCCCCGTTCTCGAGGACCGTGGTGAGATACATGCTCCGGATCGCGTCGACGAGGTACTTCGCGTGGAGCGTCAGCCCGCCGTGCTCGGCTTCGAGGTGCGCCTTCGTCAGCAGGATCCCGAGATCGGATCCCTTCCAGCGGTAGTCGCCCGCGTTGTAGATGCGCAGGAAGTAGATCTCCGAATCCGTCCGCAGCGAATGCCAGTCGAGATTCGGGTTGCTGTAGACCAGCGCCCCGTCGTGGCCGATCACGTAGCGGCCGGTGCGCGGGGCCGCCTCGATGCGCTCGACCGTGTTCGCGGTGTGCTTGATCACCATGTGGCTCCACTCGTCCTCGGACGCGAGCTCCTCCCACCGCTGGTTGATCTCATCGATGTCGATCTCGAAGTCGATGCCGGAGTACTCGAGCAGGTGGAACGCGAAGAGCGGCACATCGGCGTACGCGCCCGCGGTCACGTTGGTGATCGCCGAGGCGCCGCTGATCCGAGGATTCAGCTCGCCGAGATAGACGTCGCCGGTGTCCGTGTCCAGCAGCACATCGACCTCGAAGAACCCCCGGTAGCCCTCCTTGCCCAGCCGATCCCCCAGCGTGCGCACGAGTTGCACGGCCGCGTGCCGGCTCGCATCGTCAAGCACGGTCGGGAACATCTCATTGCCGGCCCAGCCGCCCCGGTACGGCGTCAGCTCGCGATGGCCGGTGATCTCTGTCATGCACGGGCCGACCACGGTGCCGTGCCGGGTCAACACGGCCTCGATCGCGATCGGGCGGTTGTTGATCCGCTTCATCACCTTGATCTCGACGCCTGAGACCTCATCCGCGATCGCGGCGAACTCCGCCTCGCTCGTCACGAAGTAGGTCGTTTTGCCCGAGTCGCCGTACGCGGTCTGGATCACCAGATCCTGCCCCAGCCCCGCCGCCTCGGTCTCCTGCACCAGGTCGTCCCAGTCCTCCACGGTCGTGAGGATGTTCGGCACGCTCGGCACGCCCACCGAATCGGCGATCTGGGTCGTGACGATCTTGGAATCGAGTCGCTCACGCAAGGCGTGGCTCGGCAGGATCAGTTCGTAATCGAGCTCTTCGCAGATCCGCTCGGTCTCCTCGTCGAAGAAGACCATGACGATCTGGGGGCGCATCCCGGGCGGGGTGCGCTGCTCGATGTGCGCGCGCACCTCGTGGTTGCGCAGCAGCCAGTTGTTGATCTCCTCGCCGCTCTCGAAGTCGGTGTGCGGCTTGTGGACCGGTGTGAACACGCGCGGATGGGTGCCGTCCCAGCTGTCGTAGTAGGTGATGTAGGAGAAACCGCGCACCCAGCGGTCGAGGCCCAGCAGGTTGAACGCGGTCGCCCCGACGAAGAAGACGGGGGCCTCGCTCGTCCGCAGGTAGTGGCGGATCTCGGAGATGTTCTTCAGCTTCGTGAACTTGCTGCGACCGATCGTGATGGGGCCGGTCTTGGGCCCCTTCCGCGGCCGACGCCGCAGGATGCGCTCCGCCGTCGCGTCCCCGTCGGGCGTCGCGCCCGTGAACCCGCCGCCTTTGATCCCGCCACCCTTGATCCCGCCGCCTTTCGCCGTGCTCGGCGGCTTCGCCGCCCCGCCCTTCGCCGTCGACTGGCTCTTGGACGCGGCCGGCTTCGCTACCTCGGTCGCCGACTCCGGCACCGACTCCGGCATTGTCTCCGCCGCTGCCTCGGTCCGAGCTTCGGCGGCCGTCGCGGTTTCCTTCGCCCGCGTGCTCGTCGCCTTGCTGCCGGTCGCTGCCGACTTCGCTGCCGTCTTCGTCGCTGTTCTCGTCGCCGCCTTCGTCGACCGCGTCGGCTTCGCGGTCGATCTCGCGGCCCTGGTCCCAGCCGACTTCGCGGTCGCGGACTTCGCGGTCGCGGGTTTCGCGGCCGCTGATTTCTCGGCCTTCGCCGCGGGCCTCGTGGTCTTCGCCGCCGCGGATCTCGCCGCCCCGGCGCCGGACTTCGCCGCGGCTTTCTTCTTGGCCGGCTTCGCCGCGGTCTCAGCGGCAGCCGGAGTCGATTTGGAAGCAGTTGTACGCGCCATTGCGTTTCCCTCCGTCGGGTACGGTAGAGGCATATTCGCACGAACTTCGCGGATTGCCAAAACGTGGTTCCGACCCCGGTCGCCGAGCGACTCGGGCGATATCTGGCGCGCGGAATGCGACCCCGGCGGAACGGTACCGACGAGCCGGCACCGACGAACCGGGACCGGCCCGCGCCCGTCGCCTGCCCGCTACTGCAGGGCGGACGTGAGGCGCGCGAGCCCGTCGAGCAGCTGCCACCGCAACGGCTGCCGCGACCACTCCTCTCGAGTGAGCTCCCGCGAGTTCTGGTGGTAGAAGGCGGTCACCGCGTCGAGGTCGCGCACGAAATCTCGGCCGTGCACGACCATCGAGACCTCCATGTTGAGGTTGAAGGAGCGCTGGTCCATGTTCGACGAGCCCACCACCGCGACGCGGTCGTCGATGGTGAAGTGCTTCGAGTGCAGGATGAACGGCGGCTTGTACATGAAGATGCGCACGCCTGCGGTCAGCAGTTCCTCGTAGTAGGAACGCTGCGCGTGGTAGACGACGGCCTGATCCCCGATCTCGGAGACGAAGAGCTCGACCTCGACTCCGCGCGCCGTCGCCGCACGCAGCGCATGCATGATCGCCCCCTCGGGGATGAAGTAGGGGCTGGTGATGCTGATCCGGTGCTCCGCCGTGTACAGCAGCGAGACGAATACCTGCAGGTTGTTCTCGCCGCCGAACCCCGGCCCGCTCGGCAGCACCTGGCAGTCGGTCTCCCCGGGCTGATCGACGCTCAACGCCTCGAGCGCGTCGAGTCCCAGCGCCTCACCGGTCTCGACGTACCAATCGCTCAGGAACACGGCTTCGAGCCCGAGCGCGGCCGGCCCCTCGACCCGCACCATCAGGTCGCGCCAGTGCAGACCGCGGCGCCGGTTCGAGGGCTTGTTGTAGCTGGAGTCCACGAGGTTCTGCGACCCCATCAGGCCCAGCCGGCCGTCGACGACGATCAGTTTGCGGTGGTTGCGCAGATCCGGCCGCTGCCACTCGCCCCGCCAGGGGCGCACGGGCAGCATGTAGGCCCACCGCGCGCCGATCTCGTCGAGCTTTCGTCGCGTCCGCTTCGCGCCCGGGTTGCGGACGGCCGAGATGTGGTCGAGCAGCACCCGCACCTCGACGCCCCGGGCCGCGGCCTCGCGCATGGCTTCGAAGACATCGGCGGTGGTCTCGTCGTAGACGAGGATGTAGAACTCGACGTGCACGTAGTGCTCGGCGCTGCGGATCGCATCCGCCATCATCGCGAAGCAGCCCTCGTAGTCGATCGAGATGGTGGTCGCATTCCCGCTGACCATGGGCTGCGCGCCGAGCGAGCGGCCGAGGACCACGGCGTTGCGGATCCCCGGCGCGAGCGTCGAGAGCGGTGTGCCGAGCTTCGCCTCCTCTCGATCGGCGACCTCGCCGATCAGACGGGTGGCCTCGTCCTGCCGGCGGCGGCGTTTCGCGGGCAGCCGGTTGCCGCCGATCAGCATGAAGAACAGCAGGCCGGGGATCGGGAACAGGAAGATGGCCATCAGCCAGGCCATGCCGGCCGTAGGCCGGCGATTGCGCGGCACGACGAAGAGCGCCACGATTCGGATCAGGTTGTCGACGACGAGCGTCGCCACCGCCCACACCCACGGCCAGTCGAGCGTCGCCCAGAACCCTGTGTCGGTCTGGCCGACAAGCGTTCCGAACGTATGCATGAGCACATTCTATGGGTGGCCTCGGACACTCGACCGGCGCGCGCGGAAGCGTCGCTTCGGCGGCCTGCCGAAACAGGGCAAGAGCCGCTCGGAATCCGGCCGCTGCGCTCCGCAGTCGACCCGAGCTTCAGGAGTCGTCGCGCGCCGGGAGCCCCAGACGCTCGCGCTCCTTGGCCTCCATCTCGCGGTAGATGCGGCGCTCGTTCCGATCGGCGCGAAGGATGAACCGCAGCACGACCGCGAACAGAAGGCCGATCAGCACGGTCGGCGTCACCGACCAGAGCGCGTTCACCCACCAGTTGTCCATGATGCCCGAGTCTACCGCCCGAATCTCGGCGCAAGATGGGAGCCTGGCGGGAACCCGAGGTGCCGGGGTACTGGACGCCCGGCCGATAGTCTGTGGCCATGAGTGAACGCTGGCGCGAGGTGGCCGCGGCGACGGGCCTGGCCGCAGCCGACGGATCGACGAGGCCGACCATCTTCGCGGAGATGAGCGCCCTCGCCGCGCGGACCGGTGCCGCGAATCTGGGCCAGGGGTTCCCCGACGAGGACGGCCCGGAGTGGATCCGCGAGGCCGCGATCGCGGCGATCCGCGACGGCGGCAACCAGTACCCGCCCGGTCGGGGCGCAGCCGAACTGCGCGCGGCTATCGCCGAGCATCAGCGTCGCCGGTATGGCATCGAGCTCGACGCCGAGCGCGAAGTGCTGGTCACGGCCGGTGCGACCGAGGCACTCACCGCCGCGATCCTCGCGCTCGCCGGGCCCGGCGACGAGGTGCTCACGCTGGAACCCTTCTACGACTCGCACGCCGCCGCCATCGCCCTGGCGGGAGCCCGTCACGTCACCGTGCCACTCGTGCCGACCGTCGAGGGATTCCGCCTCGACCTCGAGGCGCTCCGCCGTGCAGTCTCGCCGCGCACGCGGGTGATCCTGGTCAACACCCCGCACAATCCGACCGGCACCGTGCTCACCGGCGACGAGCTGTCAGCCATCGCCGCCGCCGCGGAGCGCGTCGACGCCGTCGTCGTGACGGACGAGGTCTACGAGCACCTCACCTTCGACGGCGCGAGGCACCTCCCGATCGCGACGCTCCCCGGGATGCGGGAGCGCACCCTCACCGTCTCCTCCGCCGGCAAGACCTTCTCGCTGACCGGCTGGAAGATCGGCTGGGCGACCGGACCGGCTCGGCTCGTCGAGGCTGTACTCACCGTCAAACAGTTCCTCACCTACTCGGGCGGAGCGCCGTTCCAGCCCGCCATCGCCCGCGCGCTCACCGAGGGCGACGCCGACGTCGCGGCGCTGCAGACCGTGCTCGATGCGCGTCGCGAGCTGTTGATCCACGGACTGCACGACGCCGGTTTCGCGACCGTGCGGCCTGAAGGCACGTATTTCGTCTGCGCTGATGCTTCGCCGTTCATCGACGGCGAACGAGCCGACGCTTCACCGCCCATCAACGGCGAACGAGCCGATGGCTCACCGTTCACCAGTGCAGAGGTGCGGAACGGGGCCGACTTCGCGAGATGGCTGACGGAGCACGCGGGCGTCGCCTGCATTCCGCTCTCGGCATTCTGCCGCGAAGGATCCGCGACCGCCGAAGCGCTCGCGAACTGGGTGCGCTTCACCTTCGTCAAGGATGAGACGACGATCCGCACCGCGATCGAACGGCTCGGCGAGCTGCGCTGAGGCGCGCTTCACCGCCGCTCCGAATTCTGCGACTCAGACATAGGCCCTCGCGCAGAATGACGAGAGGGGACGGCCCGATTCCCCGGCCTCTCACTCGTGCCGCGGGTCGCGGATCGCGGCTTGGAAGAGCGGCCAGCCCGTCTCGTCGTGCACGATGGTGAAGAGGAACGGACGGTCGAAGGCGATCGTCTCATCGACCATCGTCAGCGAAACCTTCATGACGCCGAGCTCGGTCACCGCGGCGGCGACGGTGCCCGCCTCGTCGACGCGCAGCACGGCCTGCTGGAAGGCCTGGCCGACGCAGAGCGGCCCATCGCCGATGCCCGAGAGGTCGACGCCGGGGTTGCCGCAGACCGTCGAGCCGAGACCCGCGCGCTCGAAGATGCCGCTCTCGATCAGATCGAGCGGCTCGTCGGCGGGGATGTCGAGGGTCGGCAGCGAGAGCGCGAGCCGGATCGGCTGCGCGGCGCCCAGCTTCTCCGCGGCCTGCGCCAGCAGCCCCGGGATGGCCGCTGCGGGGTCGGTACCGCGGGGCGGCAGCAGCAGATCTGCGTGGGCGCCCTCACTGTACGGCAGTCGCACGGCGATCCAGCCGCCGTCGAGTTCGGCGTAGGCGAACTCGCCCGGGCTCATGGTCATCGTCTCGACCTCGACGCTGCTGCCGTCACTGAGCACGAAGGGCAGATCCATGGTGCGGTTCCCATCGAACGGGGTCCGCCATTTCGCGGCGAAGAGGATCGCGTTCTGCAGCACCAGCTCGAGATCGGGGTCGGGCTGGATCGCCGACTCTTCGACAAGCCCGCCCGTGTGCTCGTTCACCCAGGCGTCGAGCACCTTCTTGCCGGCGTCGCTGCTGAGATCGGCGCTCTGCATACCGGCGTCGAAGCCGTCGGCGAGCGCATCGACGAAGCTCTGCCGAACCTCGAATCCCTCGTTCACCACGAGATTGTTCGCAAGGTGCAGGATGGGCCGCTCGGGCAGTTCGTCGCCGACGGCCTCCGCCGGGTCGCCCTCGAGCTCGCGCACCGAGCGCTGCAGCGCGGCGAAGGCGTCGCGCCGATCCTCCCCCGTCGCGCCAAGTGCCGCTTCGAGGTCTTCCAGGCTCCGCCCCTTCGCACCTTCGGTGAGCATCGCGAGCGCCGTCGCGAGGCCGGCCGGCGACACCACGACGTTGCCCTCGTGCGGGGCGGC
>NZ_JBHSRW010000032.1:0-17850 GCF_042659205.1 Leucobacter soli | reverse complement strand
GAGACGCCGGCGGCGATCCGATCCGCGTAGGCGCGCGGGTGCTTCACGTTCCACCAGCGCGTCCCGCCGACGTGGCTGTGCGCGCCCGGGCCGGCCCCCCACCAGTCGGCCCCCTGCCAATAGGCGAGGTTGTGCCGCGAGCGGGTCGTCGAGGCGCCCCCGAGCACGCCGGCCCGCGACCAGTTGCTGATCTCGTACCAGGCGAACCCCGCCTCGGCGAAGCGCCGATCCGCGAGCTCGTACATCTCGGCGTGCAGGTCGTCGTCGGGGGCGGCGACCTCGCCCCGGCGGATCTGCGCGGCGAGCTTGGTCCCCGGCTCCACGATCAGCGCGTACGCCGAGAGATGATCCGGTTCGCAGGCCAGTGCCGCCTCGATCGACGCGGACCAGTCCTCGAGCGTCTCCCCCGGCGTGCCGTAGATCAGATCGAGGCTCACCTGGAGGCCGGCATCGCGGGCCCAGCCGACCACGAGCGGCACCCGGTCGGGGCTATGGGTACGGTCGAGGACCGCGAGCGTGCGCGGCACGGACGACTGCATCCCGAAGCTGACCCGGGTGAACCCGGCGTCCGCGAGTCCGCGCAGGTAGGCCGCGTCCACCGAATCGGGGTTCGCCTCTGTCGTGACCTCCGCACCCGGCGCGAGCCCCCATTCGTCGCGCACCCTGGAGAGCATCCGGGCGAGGTCGCCCGCGGGCAGCAGCGTCGGCGTGCCGCCGCCGAAGAACACGGTCGAGACCGGACGATCCGGCAGTCCGGCGCGTCGCAGCACCTCGGCCCCGAAGCCCAGCTCCGCCTCCACCTGTGCGGCGTAGTCCGACCGAGCCGCCCCCGGGCCGAGTTCGCTCGCCGTGTACGTGTTGAAGTCGCAGTAGCCGCAGCGCACCCGGCAGTAGGGCACGTGGATGTAGACGCCGAAGACCCGCGCATCCGCACCGTCCACGGCGTTCGGAGGCAGCGAGCCGTCCGGGGGCGCGGGATCCCCGTCGGGCAGCGTGCTGGGCACCGCCTCAGTCTCCCGTCGGGAGCACGCCCGTGACGAGCACATCGAGCTGCGCCCGCGAGGCCTTCAACGCACGCTTGATCGCCGACTTGCCCTTGCCCGGCAGGCGGCCGCCGGGAGGCGGCCAGAGGAAGCCGCGGGCGATCGCCCAGACGGTGTCGTCCTCGCGGTGCTCGACGACGAAGCATTCCTCGCCGACCACGTCCTCCTCGTCGGCGGCGCCCCAGGCGAATCCGATCCGTCGCGGTTCGCTGATCGTGTAGACGACTCGGTAGCGGCGGGGTGCGCGGCCTTCAGGCCAGTGCAGCGTAACCTCGGTGCCCGCGGTGACGAAGGGTTCGCCGTCAGGGCCGTACTCCATGTCCGGGACGGCGACCGGCTGCGGCGTGCCGCGGTCGTCGAAGGCGATCCCCGAGTACTGCCCGCCGTCGCCCTGCGCGATGTTCTTGACGCGGATGCCGACTCCGCGCTGCGCCCGCCAGGTCATGACCGCGGTCGATGCGACGAGGAACCGATCGGATCCGCTGCCCAGGCGCACCTCGAGCTCGTACGGCGTGCTGCCCTCTGGCGGGAAGCGCATCAGGTCGGGCGCCGCGGAAGCGCCGACCGCGGCGTAGACGGCGCCCTGGTCGATGTGGGTGCTGCGCCGCTGCGGGCCCGCCGCGGCGTCCGGTCCGTCCGACTCGGCGGCGGTCACTTCTTCGTCTCCTTGCCTTCCACATCCCCGGAGAGCGCGGCGATGAAGGCCTCCTGCGGCACCTCCACGCGGCCGACCATCTTCATGCGCTTCTTGCCCTCCTTCTGCTTCTCGAGCAGCTTGCGCTTGCGGCTGATATCGCCGCCGTAGCACTTGGCGAGCACGTCCTTGCGGATCGCGCGGATGTTCTCACGGGCGATCACGCGCGCGCCGATGGCGGCCTGGATCGGCACCTCGAACTGCTGCCGCGGAATCAGCTTGCGCAACCGCTCCGTCATCATCGTGCCGTAGTGGTAGGCGTTGTCCTTGTGCACGATCGCGCTGAACGCGTCGACCTTGTCGCCCTGCAGGAGGATGTCGACCTTCACGAGCTCGGCCTCCTGGTCCCCCATCGGCTCGTAGTCGAGGCTCGCGTAGCCCTGCGTGCGGCTCTTCAGGTGGTCGAAGAAGTCGAAGACGATCTCGCCGAGCGGCATGGCGTAGCGCAGCTCGACGCGCTCGCCGAGGTACTCCATGCCGAGCAGGCTGCCGCGCCGGCTCTGGCAGAGCTCCATGATGGTGCCCACGTACTCCTTCGGGGCGAGGATCGCGGTGCGCACCATGGGCTCGCGCACAGCGGCGATCTTGCCGTCGGGGTACTCGGACGGGTTGGTGACCGTGACCTCGACGCCGTCTTCCCTCGTCACCTGGTAGACTACGCTCGGCGCCGTCGCGATGAGGTCGAGGTCGAACTCGCGGCGCAGGCGCTCGCTGATGATCTCGAGATGCAGCAGGCCGAGGAAGCCGCAGCGGAAGCCGAAGCCGAGCGCGACCGAGGTCTCCGGCTCGTACTGCAGGGCGGCGTCGCTGAGCTTCAGCTTGTCGAGCGCCTCGCGCAGCACCGGGTAGTCGGAGCCGTCGATCGGGTACAGGCCGGAGAAGACCATGGGCTTCGGGTCGGTGTAGCCGGGGAGCGCGTCGTCGGCCGGCTTCAGCTTGGTGGTGACGGTGTCGCCCACCTTCGACTGGCGCACGTCCTTCACGCCCGTGATCAGGTAGCCGACCTCCCCGACCGCGAGGCCCTTCGTCGGCGTCGGCCCCGGAGACGAGACGCCGATCTCGAGCGCCTCGTGCTCGGCCCGCGTCGACATCATCAGGATCTTCTCGCGCGGCGTCAGGCGCCCGTCGACCATGCGCACGTAGGTGACCACGCCGCGGTACGGATCGTAGACGGAGTCGAAGATCATGGCACGGGCGGGGGCGTCCTTGTCGCCCACCGGCGCCGGGATGCGCTCCACCACGCGATCCAGCAGCTCTTCGACGCCCGCGCCGGTCTTGCCCGAAACCTTGAGGATGTCTTCGGGGTCTCCGCCGATCAGGTCGGCGATCTCGCGCGCCACCCGCTCGGGGTCGGCGGCCGGCAGGTCGATCTTGTTGAGCACCGGGATGATCTCGAGGTCGTTCTCCATCGCCAGATAGAGGTTCGCGAGGGTCTGTGCCTCGATGCCCTGGGCCGCGTCGACGAGCAGGATCGCCCCCTCGCACGCGGCCAGCGAGCGAGAGACCTCGTAGCTGAAGTCGACGTGCCCGGGCGTGTCGATCATGTTGAGCGCGTAGTCGCCGACCTCGCCCGTGTCCGGATCCGGGAGCGCCCAGTGCATGCGCACGGCCTGCGACTTGATCGTGATGCCGCGCTCGCGCTCGATGTCCATGTTGTCGAGGTACTGCGCGCGCATGTCGCGATCCGAGACCGTGCCGGTGATCTGCAGCATGCGGTCGGCCAGCGTCGATTTGCCGTGGTCGATGTGCGCGATGATGCAGAAGTTGCGGATCCGCGCCGGGTCCGTCGCGGCGGGCACCGGGGGCTTCAAGCTACGTGGAGACATTGCGAGCTATTCTCTCATGCTCGGCACCCCCTTGCGCTCCATACCGTCGTGCGCCGCGTCCTCGCGCTTCGTTGCCCGAGTCGCACCGGGCTGGGAGAATGACGGGATGCCGCACGTCGCAGCGCTCTACCGCTACCCGGTCAAGGGGTTCACTCCCGAACCGCTCGACGAACTCGTCGTGCAGCGCGACGGCCGGATCGCCGGTGATCGCGTGCTCGCATTCCGTTTCGCCGATGCGGCGACTCCCGAGTCCCTCGACGGACTCGACTACTGGCCGAAGTCGAAGGGGCTGTCGCTGCAGGACTTCCCGGCGCTCGCGGCGCTGCGCCTCAGCTACGACGAGGACTCGCGCAGGGTCCGGATCCTGCACGGCGATGTCGAGCTCGTCGAGGCGGGGCTCGATCCCGCCGGGCGGCACGACCTCGTCGAGACCATCACCGCCTACGTGCAGGACTCGCCGTGGGCGCCGCGGCTCGCCCGGCCCGGCCGGCTGCCGCTCGAGCTCGTCGGGGACGGTACGAGCTCCCGATTCCAGGATCGCCCGCGCGGATACGTCACGATCCACGGGCGGAGCAGCGTGACGGAACTGAACGAGCGCCTCGGCGCCCCGATCGACGACCGACGGTTCCGCTCGAACATCGTCGTCGAGGGCTTCGCCCCGCGTGCCGAGCTCGGCTGGACGGGCGCCGTGCGCATCGGCGGCGTCGAGTTCATCGGGGAGGGCCCCATCGTGCGCTGCCTCGCCACGCACGCGAACCCCGACACCGGCGAACGCGACGCACGCGTGCTCACCGCGCTGACACGGGATCTCGGCCTCTCCGAGCCCACGCTTGGGCGGCTCCTCCTGCTCTCGGGCGTGGGCGGCACGATCCGCGTCGGCGACGAAGTGGTCGTCGACGAGAGCTGAAGCCCGGTTCGGCGAGAGATCTGCTAGGCTTATCTCTTGGCTTGCGTGTGGATCACACCACACATCCCGCAAGGCGCCCTCTCTCGCCGAGCGGACAACCCGTCTCAACCTTTACCTCTAAGGACGCAACTCAACGTGGCAAACATCAAGTCGCAGATCAAGCGCATCAAGACCAACCAGAAGGCGACCGACCGCAACCGGGCCTACAAGAGCGAGCTCCGCACCGCCGTGCGTCAGACCCGCGAGGCCATCGCCGCCGGCGACAAGTCGCTCGCCGAGCAGAAGCTGCAGCACGCGTCGAAGAAGCTCGACAAGGCCGTGAGCAAGGGCGTCATCCACAAGAACCAGGCCGCGAACCGCAAGGCGAAGCTCGCCGTCAAGGTCGCCGCGCTCTAGATCTTTCAGGATCGTATCCGCGCAGGATCGCGAAAAAGCCCCGCCTCGGCGGGGCTTTTTCTTTGCCTCTGCTCAGCTCCGCCGCAGCACCAGCGGCTCGTCCTGCCAGGGCACGATCGAAGCGCGCCCCTCCGCGGTCAGCCGCACGGGCCTCAGCGTCTCTCCGTCCACGACGACGATCGTTGTGATCGCGCGGGCGACGACGGTGCGATCCGGCTCCGACCCGTCGATGCTCTCGCCGTCGACAACGGAGTTGTCGAGAATCTCGTAGTGGATCTCGAGGCTCGAGCCGCCGAGCTTGCCGATCCACAGTTCGACCGTGACCGGTCGTGCCGAATACTCCAGCACGCGCAGGAACTCGATCTGCTGGTTCGCGACGAGCGTCTTCATGCCGCTTCGGCCGTCGACCCGGAAATGGTGCTCCATGCCGGTGCGCTCGCGGGCCGAGCCCAGCTCGAAGACGCGCACGCGCGCCTCCTCCAGGTAACGCGCGTATGCGGCGTTGTTGATGTGCGCGTAGGCGTCCTGATCGCCCCAGCGCAGCTCGATGTCGACGTGTACGCGCGCCACCGGTGCCGGCCTCAGCTCCGCGTCAGCTTGCGATAGGTCACCCGCGACGGCTTCGCCGCCTCGGGGCCGAGCCGCTCGATCTTGTTCGTCTCGTAGGCCTCGAAGTTGCCCTCGAACCAGTGCCACTGCGCCGGGTTCTCCTCGGTGCCCTCGTAGGCGAGGATGTGGGTCGCGATGCGATCCAGGAACCAGCGATCGTGCGTGATGACCACGGCGCAGCCGGGGAACTCGAGCAGCGCGTTCTCGAGCGACTGCAGGGTCTCGACGTCGAGGTCGTTCGTCGGCTCGTCGAGCAGCAGCAGGTTGCCGCCCTCCTTGAGCGTCAGCGCCAGGTTCAGGCGGTTGCGCTCGCCGCCCGAGAGCACGCCCGCCTTCTTCTGCTGGTCCGGGCCCTTGAAGCCGAACTTCGACACGTAGGCGCGCGAGGGGATCTCGGTCTTGCCGACGGTGATGATGTCGAGGCCGTCGCTGACGACCTCCCACAGCGTCTTCTCGGGGTCGATGTTCGCGCGCGACTGGTCGACGTAGCTGATCTTCACGGTCTCGCCGATGCGCAGCTCGCCGCCGTCGAGCGGTTCGAGCCCGACGATCGTCTTGAACAGCGTGGTCTTGCCGACGCCGTTCGGGCCGATGACGCCGACGATGCCGTTCGGCGGAAGGTTGAAGCTGAGCCCGTCGATGAGCGTGCGGCCGTCGAAGCCCTTCTCGAGGTTCTTCGCCTCGATGACCACGTTGCCGAGGCGCGGGCCGGCAGGGATCTGGATCTCCTCGAAGTCGAGCTTGCGCGTGCGCTCGGCCTCCGCCGCCATCTCCTCGTAGCGGGCGAGGCGGGCCTTCGACTTGGCCTGGCGGCCCTTGGCGTTGGATCGCACCCAGTCGAGCTCGTCCTTCAGGCGTCTCGCGAGCTTCGCGTCCTTCTTGCCCTGGATGTCGAGGCGCTCGGCCTTCTTCTCGAGGTAGGTCGAGTAGTTGCCCTCGTAGCCGATGAGCCGGCCGCGGTCGACCTCGGCGATCCACTCCGCGACGTTGTCGAGGAAGTACCGGTCGTGGGTGATCGCGATCACGGCGCCCGGATACTTCTGCAGGTGCTGCTCGAGCCACAGCACGCTCTCGGCGTCGAGGTGGTTGGTGGGCTCGTCGAGCAGGAGCAGGTCGGGCTTCTGCAGCAGGAGGCGGGCGAGGGCCACACGGCGCTTCTCGCCACCGGAGAGGTTCTCGATCCGCGCGTCGCCGGGCGGGGTGCGCAGCGCGTCCATCGCCTGCTCGAGCTGGTTGTCGAGATCCCAGCCGTCGGCCGCGTCGATATCCTCCTGCAGCGTGCCCATCTCGGCGAGCAGTGCGTCGAAATCCGCATCGGGCTCGGCCATGAGCGCCGAGATCTCGTTGAAGCGGTCGACCTTCGCCTTGATGGCGAGGCCCTCCTCGATGTTCTCGATGACGGTCTTCGACTCGTCGAGCTCGGGCTCCTGCATCAGGATGCCGACGGAGTAGCCGGGGGCCAGCGCGGCCTCGCCGTTCGAAGGCGTGTCGAGCCCGGCCATGATCTTGAGGATGGTCGACTTGCCCGCGCCGTTCGGGCCGACCATGCCGATCTTCGCACCGGGCAGGAACGCCATCGTGACGTCGTCGAGGATCAGCTTCTCTCCGACCGCCTTGCGGGCGCGGACCATCTGGTAAATGTACTCAGCCATGGTTCCCTAACCTACCAGTCGACGGCCCCTGCCCAGGCGCCGACCTCGCCTCCCGACGGGGGTCGCGCGGTCGGTCGGCCCCTACCAGTCGATCGGACGGGTCTCGCCGATCAGGCAGGTCCGCTGCTTCGGCCCGACGGCGGGTGCGACCTCGACGGCGACCTCCCGGTTCGCGGTGAGCATCTGGCCGATCAGGCACTCCTCGCCTATCCGCACCGAGACGAAGATGCTGTCCGCGACGAGATCGGTCGCCGTCCGGTCGAAGCTCACCTGCATGCGCTTCCGTGCGAACCCCGCGTCGACGATCGCGTCGACGATCGACCGCCCCTCGACCGGCCCGTCGTCGGCCGCGTAGGCGCGAAGTCTCTGCGAGAAGTAGGGCAGGTTGTCCTCCGCGGTACCGTCCGGATAGAAGACGGCCTCCTCCTGGGGCTCCTCCGACACGGTACCCGGAGCCGGTTCGGCGACAGGCGACTCGACGCCGAGGAGCGCGCATCCGCTCAGCACCATCACGAGGGCCGTCATGAGCGTCGTCACGAGCGTCGCCGTGAGCGCTGTTCCGAGCGCTCCGTCAGTGGACCGGAGGGAGCGGAGTTCGGGCATCGAGCCAGTGTATCCGGATCGGCTCTCGCGATCCTGATGAGCGGTTCGGCAGCCGATTCGGCGTTCACAGCGTCCCGGAACCGACTGATGCGGCGAGTTCTCCACAGATGTCTCCGAGTGGCCGCGTCGCCCCGACCGTGCCGCGGATCATGGAGATGGGCGGCCCGGCTCCAGGCACGGCGGTCGGGCCGCCCCACACACCTCCGCCACAGGCGGATCGCATCGAATGAGGAGCACCCATGAACAACCAGATCAGTGTCATCGGAACCATCGCCACGGACCCGAAGTCCATCACGACCAGGTCCGGGGTCACCCTGTGCACGTTCCGCCTCGCCAGCGGCGAACGCCGCTACGATCGGGCCCAGCAGAAGTGGGTCGACGGCGAGACGAACTGGTTCGGCGTCACAGCCTTCCGGGCCCTCGCAGATCACGCCGCGGCCTCGTTCCGCAAGGGCGAACGGGTCATCGTCACCGGCCGGTTGCGGGTCAGGCAGTGGGAGAACGACGAGAAGAGCGGCACTTCCGTCGACATCGAGGCCGAGGCCCTCGGCCACGACCTGCGGTGGGGCGTTTCGAGCTTCGAGAAGCGCTTGGGCGCCGACGGCGGCGCGGATCGACCCGAGACCGAGGCTCAGCAGCACTGGGGCGAACCCGCCTCCGACTCTGCCTCCGCATCTGCCTCCGCGTCCGCGTCCGAGGAGGACACGGTCGAAGAGGGCGAAGTCGGGAGCGGGAGCGGTTTCCTCGCAGCGGCCTGAGCGGACGCCCGCCGGACGCGTGCGGCGCGTGCCGGGCGGAAGCCCCGCGTGTGCCGGGCGCATCCCCAGCGCGAACCCCGCGCGCTTCCCGGCGAGAACTCAGTTCGGCAGGAGGTACTCGGCGAACGCCGCGCGCACCCTGTTCACCTTGGGCACCGCGACCGCGAGGCAGTACCCCTGCGTCGGGTTCTTGGCGAAGAAGTCCTGGTGGGCCTCGGGAGCGGGGTACACCGGGCCGAGCGGTTGGATGGTGGTGACGATCTCTCCCGGCCACCACTCCGCCGCGCGGGTGCGGGCGGCCTCGAAGACCTCCCGCTGCGCGTCATCGGCGTAGAACATCGCCGAGCGGTACTGCGTGCCGACGTCGTGGCCCTGCCGGTTCAACTGCGTCGGGTCGTGCATGGTGAAGAACGCGTCGAGCACCACCTGCTCGGGCAGCGTCTCCGGGTCGAAGGTGACCGCCACGGCCTCGGCGTGGCCCGTCCTCCCCGTGCACACCTGCTCGTAGCTGGGATCCGGCACGGTGCCGCCGGTGAAGCAGGAGTGCACGTCCACCACCCCGCGCAGGGCGCGATAGGCGGCGTCGAGGCACCAGTAGCATCCGCCCGCGAGGACGAAGGTCGTCATTGCCGGGTCCGTGCGCGTCATGGCCGCGCTCCTCTCCACCAGTCGTCCGCCGGGGTCACCGGCAGGCGGCGTTTGTGCTCGGTCGTGCGGTACTTCCGCTCGATCTCGGCCGCGGCCTCGGCCGGGACGTCCTGCCCTTCGAGATAGGCGTCGATCTCGGCGTAGCCGATGCCGAGATTCGCCTCGTCGCTCTGCCCCGGGGTGCCGTCGAGCAGGTCGGCGGTCGGAACCTTGCGCCAGAGGCGCTCCGGGGCATCCAGATGCTGCAGCAGGGCGGCGCCCTGCCGCTTCGACAGACCCGAGAGCGGGAGGACGTCGGCCGCGCCATCGCCGAACTTCGTGAAGAAGCCGGTCACCGCCTCGGCGGCGTGATCGGTGCCCACGACGAGCAGCCGGCGATCCCCCGCGATCGCGTACTGGGCGACCATGCGCATGCGCGCCTTGACGTTCCCCTTGTTGAAATCGCTCGTCGTCTCCCCCAGCGCCTCCGACACCTCTGCGACGAGCGCATCGACGGCGGACGCGATGTTCACCGCCACGGCCTGGTCGGGCCGGATGAAGTCCAGCGCGATCTGCGCATCCTCCTCATCGTGCTGAACCCGGTACGGGAGTCGCACGGCCACGAACTCGGCATCCGCGCCCTCGGCGCGGAGCCGCTCGACCGCGAGCTGGCACAGCCGACCGGCCAGCGACGAGTCCTGCCCGCCCGAGATGCCGAGCACGAAACCGCGCGTCCCGGGGACCGATCGCACGTACTCGACGAGGAAGGCGACCCGCGCCTCCACTTCGGCAGCGGGATCGCGGACCGCTCTGGAACCCAGTGCTTCGATGATCTCCCGCTGTACCTCGCGCATGCGCCCAGCCTACTCTCCGCGTGTTACCGGAACGTGTCGAACGGGAGCGCCTCCCCCGCCCGACCGCGCGCGGTCAGACCCCGACGAGACAGCCGGGTCCGAGCAGGCCCTTCAGGTCTCCGTACAGATCCGCGGTCACGCGAACGCGCTGCGGCAGTTCGAACACCCGTACTCCGCCGGCGGTGAGGAGGTTCAGGCGCACTTCGCTCTCGCCCCGGTGCCGCTGCAGCATCTCCTTGAGACGGCTCACCGTGTCCACCGTCGCCCGGCTGTCGGAGACCGAGATGGTCAGCGACTCGGCGTCGTCCTGCACCACGGCGTCGATCACCTTGACGGAATACGCGTGCATCGAGATGCCGTCGTCTCGCGCGTTGAGCTTCCCGCGCAGCGCGACGATCGCGTCATCCTTGAGCAGCGAGCCGTACTCCTGGTACGACTTGCCCATGAAGAGCGCCTGCATCTCGCCGGTGAAGTCCTCGATGGTGACCATGCCGTAGAGGTTGCCGGACTTCGCGGTGCGGTGCTGGACGCTCGTGAGCAGGCCCGCGATCACGACGGTCTCACCGTCCGTCTTCGCGTCCGGGTTCGTCGCATGCTCGATCGAACTGGTGGAGTCCTTCGCCAGTGCGGTCTCGAGCCCCCGCAGCGGGTGGTCCGAGACGTACAGGCCCAGCATCTCCCGCTCGAACGAGAGCTTGTCCTTCTTCGACCATTCCGGCCGCTCGGGGACGAGCTGGTGCGCCTCCGCACCGCTCTCCTCGGCGGTCTCGGCGAAGAGGCTGTCGAAGTCGAAACCGACGTTGCCGCTCTCCGCGTCCCGCTTCTGCTTCACCGAGCTCTCCACCGCGCTCTCGTGGATCTCGAGCAGCGCCCGCCTGGTGGAGCCGAGCGCATCGAAGGCGCCGGCCTTGATGAGGGACTCGATGGTGCGCTTGTTCAGCACCTGCATGGGCACGCGCTTGAGGAAGTCGTGGAACGAGGCGAAGTCACCGGATCCGCCCTCCCCGCCGCTCTCCCGAGCGCTGCGGATGCCGTCCACGACGTTCGCGCCGACGTTGCGGATCGCGCCGAGACCGAATCGGATGTCGCCGCCGACCGCCGCGAAGTTCGCGAACGACTCGTCGACCGACGGCGGCAGCACCTTGATGCCCATCCGCCGGCACTCGTTGAGGTAGAGCGCGAGCTGATCCTTCTTGTCGCCGACGCTCGTGAGCAGCGCGGCCATGTACTCCGCCGGGTAGTGCGCCTTGAGGTAAGCGGTCCAGTAGCTGACGACCCCGTAGGCCGCCGAGTGCGCCTTGTTGAAGGCGTAGTCCGAGAACGGCAGCAGGATGTCCCAGAGCGCCTTCACCGCGGCATCCGAGAAGCCGCGGTCGCGCATCCCGCCGCTGAAGCCCTCGTACTGCTTGTCGAGCTCCTCCTTCTTCTTCTTGCCCATGGCCCGCCGCAGGATGTCGGCCTGGCCGAGGGAGAACCCGGCCACCCGCTGCGCGATCGACATGACCTGCTCCTGGTAGATGATCAGGCCGTAGGTCGTGTCGAGGATGTCCTTGAGGGGTTCCTCGAGCTCGGGATGGATGGGGGTGATCGGCTGCAGACCGTTCTTGCGCAGCGCGTAGTTGGTGTGCGAGTCGGCGCCCATCGGGCCGGGGCGGTAGAGCGCGAGCACGGCCGAGATGTCCTCGAAGTTGTCCGGCTTCATCAGCCGCAGCAGGCCGCGCATCGGTCCGCCGTCGAGCTGGAACACGCCGAGGGTGTCGCCGCGTGCGAGCAGCGCGTACGATGCCGCGTCGTCGAGCGACAGCGCCTCGAGGTCGAGCTCCTCGCCCCGGTTGAGGCGGATGTTCTCGAGCGCGTCCGAGATGATCGTGAGGTTGCGCAGCCCCAGGAAGTCCATCTTGATGAGCCCGAGGCCCTCGCAGGTGGGATAGTCGAACTGCGTGACGATCTGCCCGTCCTGCTCGCGCTTCATGATCGGGATGATGTCGATGAGCGGGTCGCTCGACATGATCACGCCGGCCGCGTGCACGCCCCACTGGCGCTTCAGCCCCTCGAGCCCCAGGGCGGTCTCGTAGACCGTCTTCGCCTCCGAGTCGACCTCGAGCACCGCCCGGAACTCTGCGGCCTCCTTGTAGCGCTCGTGCTCCGGATCGGTGATGCCTGCGAGCGGGATGTCCTTCGCCATGACGGCCGGCGGCATCGCCTTCGTCAGCTTCTCCCCCATGCCGAAGGGGAAGCCAAGCACGCGGGAGGCATCCTTCAGCGCCTGCTTCGACTTGATCGTGCCGTAGGTGACGATCTGCGCGACGCGCTCGTCGCCGTACTTCTCGGTCACGTACTTGATCACCTCGCCGCGTCGGCGATCGTCGAAGTCGACGTCGAAGTCGGGCATCGACACGCGGTCGGGGTTGAGGAAGCGCTCGAAGATCAGCCCGTGCTGCAGCGGGTCGAGGTCGGTGATGCGCATGGCGTAGGCCGCCATCGACCCTGCGCCCGAGCCGCGACCCGGGCCGACCCTGATGCCGTTGTCCTTCGCCCAGTTGATGAAGTCGGCGACGACGAGGAAGTAGCCGGGGAACCCCATCTGCGTGATGACGCCGGTCTCGTACTCGGCCTGCTTCCGCACCTCATCGGGGATCCCGCCCGGGTACCTGTAGTGGAGGCCGCGTTCGACCTCCTTCACGAACCACGACTCCTCGTTCTCGCCCTCCGGCACCGGGTAGCGCGGCATGTAGTTGGCCGAGGTGTTGAACTCGCTGCTGCAGCGCTCGGCGATCAGCAGCGTGTTGTCGCAGGCCTCCGGCAGCTCCCGGAAGAGGTGGCGCATCTCGCTCGCGCTCTTGAGGTAGTAGCCGTCGCCGTCGAAGTGGAAGCGGTTCGGGTCGTCGAGCGTGGAGCCCGACTGCACGCACAGGAGCGCCTCGTGCGCCTTCGCGTCGTGCTGGTGCGTGTAGTGCAGGTCGTTGGTGGCCACGAGCGGGATGCCGAGATCCTTCGCGATCTCGAGGAGCTCCTTCTGCACACGCCGCTCGATCTCGAGCCCGTGGTCCATGATCTCGCAGAAGAAGTTCTCCTTGCCGAAGAGGTCCTGGAACTCCGCGGCCGCCGCGCGCGCCTCCGCGTACTGCCCGAGACGCAGACGCGTATGGATCTCCCCGGACGGGCAGCCGGTCGTCGCGATAATCCCTTTCGCGTAGCGCTGCAGCAGCTCGCGATCCATGCGCGGCTTGAAGTAGTAGCCTTCGATGCTCGCGAGCGACGAGAGCCGGAAGAGGTTGTGCATGCCCTCGGTGCTCTGGGAGAGCATCGTCATGTGGGTGTACGCGCCGCCGCCCGAGACGTCATCGCCCCCGCCCCCGCCCCAGCGCACGCGCGTGCGGTCGCCTCGGTGCGTTCCCGGAGTGAGGTAGGCCTCGATGCCGATGATCGGTTTGACGCCGTTGTTCCGCGCCGTCTGCCAGAAGTCGAAGGCCCCGAACGTGTTCCCGTGATCGGTCACCGCGATCGCGGGCATGCCCTGCGCCGCCGCCGCTTCGATGAGCGGCTTCACCCGGGCGGCGCCGTCGAGCATCGAGTACTCGCTGTGAACGTGCAGATGGACGAACCCGTCTTTCTCGGACACCGATACGACCCCTTTCACCGATCCGTCCAGGGTATCGCGCCGGCGCACGGTCGGGTGACCCGCCTGCTGAACCGAGCCTGTCCCGTCAGTCCGCGAGCACGTCGAGCGCGCGCTGCAGATCCTCGGGATAGACGCTCTCGAACGAGACCGGTTCCCCGGTGCCCGGGTGTCGGAAGCCGAGCCGCATCGCGTGCAGCCATTGCCGTTCGAGGCCCAGCCGCGCGCTCAGCACCGGATCGGCGCCGTACATCGTGTCGCCGACGCAGGGATGGTGCTGGGCCGACATGTGCACGCGGATCTGGTGCGTGCGGCCGGTCTCGAGCTCGATCTCGAGCAGGGAGGCGTAGGGAAAGGCCTCGAGGGTCGTGTAGTGGGTGACCGAGGGCTTGCCGTCGCGCGTCACGGCGAACTTCCACTCGCTGCCGGGGTGCCGCCCGATCGGCCCCTCGATGGTGCCGCTGAGGGGGTCCGGGTGGCCCTGCACGACGGCGTGGTAGATCTTCTCGACCGTCCGCTCCTTGAACGCGCGCTTCAGCAGGCTGTAGGCCAGCTCGCTCTTGGCCACCACCATCAAACCGCTGGTGCCCGCATCGAGCCGGTGCACCACTCCCTGCCGCTCGGGCGGCCCGGAGGTGGCGATCCGGTAGCCCGCGCCCATGAGCGCCCCGAGCACGGTCGGCCCGCTCCAGCCCAGCGAGGGGTGCGCGGCGACGCCCGCCGGTTTGTCGACGACCACGATGTCGTCGTCGTCGTGCACGATGCCGAGTTCGGGCAGATCGACCGGCACGATCTCCGGCCCGGTGCGCTCTTCCCAGGAGACCTCGAGCCAGGCTCCGGGGACGAGGCGATCACTCTTCCCCATGGCGCGCCCGTCGAGGGTGACGCCCCCCGATCGGGCGACCTCCGCCGCGAAGCTCCGTGAGAACCCGAGCAGCTTGGCGAGCCCCGCATCGACCCGGTCGCCGGCCAGCCCCTCGGGGACCGGCAGCGAACGATGCTCCATCAGCGGGTCCCCTCGGACCGCGGGTCGTCGGAACGCGGCTCGTCCGAACTCGGCTCGTCCGAACTCGGCTCATCCGGATGAGAGCCGTCGGACCGCGGATCGTCGGACTGGGGGTCTTCGGACTGGGCATCGTCGGGCCGGGACTCGTCATCCCGGTCCTCCTGCCGCTCGCGCGACCGGACCCGCGGTCCGCCGTCGATCGGGAGCCCGAGCAGGGAGATCAGGACGAAGAGGATCATCGCCGACACTATTCCGATATCGGCGACGTTGTAGATCGCCGGCATCATCCAGGGCGTCGAGATGAAATCGATCACGTGCCCGACGGGGAAGCCGGGCTCACGGATCAGCCGGTCGGTGAGATTCCCCGCGACGCCGCCGAGCAGCAGCGCGAAGAACACCGCCCAGCTGCGCGAGCCGAGCCGGCGGATCTGCCAGAGGACTGCGGCGAGGACGACGGCGGCGAGGATCGTGAAGACCCAGGTCGCCCCGGTCGCGAAGGAGAACGCGGCCCCCGGGTTGCGGACGAAGTGCCACTGCAGGAACTCCCCAAGCACCGGCACCGTCCGCCCCTCCGGCAGATGCTCGACCACCCAGTTCTTGCTGAGCTGATCCGCGGCGTAGACGACGACCGCCAGCACGAGCAGCATCAGCGCCTGCGCGCGGTGCCGCGGCACGGCGACGGCCGCCGCCCCTTCGGACACGGCGGCCGTTTCAGCCTTGTTCTCCACTCGCGGGATCAGTTGAGACCCTGCGGACGGCCCTTGGGCTCGGGCGAGCCCTCGAGCTCGCGCAGCTGTGCCTGGATGTAGGACGAGAGGGTGCTGCGGTACTCGGACTCGAACTCGCGCAGCTCGCTGATGCGGCGGTTGATGCCGTCGCGCTCGCCTTCGAGGCGGTTGAGCTCGTCGGCGCGCTTCTGCTGGGCCTCTTCGACCAGCTGGTTCGCGGTGTGCTCGGCCTCGGCGACCGTGCGATCGCGCTGCTCCTCGCCGTCGCGGATGTACTTGTCGTGCAGTTCGAGCGCCAGCTGGAGCATCGCGCTCGACTTGACCGCGGCCGCGTCGTAGACGGATCCGCCCTCTGCGGCGGGCTCCACCGGCTCCTCGGGCTTCGCGGCGGGCTGCGCGTCGACCACGATCGTCTGCTCGGAGACGTTGGCGGCGGGCTGCGCCGACTCTGCCGCGCCCTCGGCCGACTCGAGCTCCGCGACGCGGGCGTTCGCCTGCTCGAGCTCGGTCTGCAGCCGCGAGATCTCCTCGTCGCGCTGACGCAGTTCCACGACGATCTGGTCGAGGAGGTCGTCCACCTGGTCCATGTCGTAGCCGTCACGGAACTTCGTGACCTCAAACGTCTTGTTGAGGACTTCTTCGGGTGTCAGTGCCATTTCCTACGTCACTTTCGCAATCGGGGCTGCCCTCCGCAGCACGTTACACGCTAGCAAACATGGACCCTATGCGGGAACCGCGCGGATGATCGCGAGGAGAATCCAGCAGGTGACCATGGTGAGCATCCAGCCCAGATCGAGGGAGATCTGCCCGAGGCGGATCGGTGGGAGAATGCGCCGGAAGAATCGGATCGGCGGGTCCGTCAGCGTGAAGACGATCTCTGTGATCACCAGCAGCGGGCCGCGCGGGCGGAACCTCGGGTTGAACGCGAGCACGAAATCCAGGATCAGCCGGATCCAGAGGACCCAGGTATAGATCTGCAGCGCCCAGAAGAGGACGAGCAGGACGAGGCCGAGGACGAGCTGCACCGCGGCTAGGCGCTCGTGCCCACGAAGAACGAACCGCTCTCCTGCTGGGGCCGCTCATCGCCGCTGACGGCGATGTGCTCGGGAGAGAGCAGGAACACCTTGCTGGTCACCCGCTCGATGCGTCCGTTCAGCCCCATCGAGAGTCCGCTCGCGAAGTCGATCAGCCGACGGGCATCGCCTTCGTTCATCCGGGAGAGATTGAGGATCACCGGCACGCCCTCGCGGTAGCTCTCGGCGATCGTCGCGGCGTCCCGG
Organism: Leucobacter soli; assembly: GCF_042659205.1. NCBI lineage: Bacteria > Bacillati > Actinomycetota > Actinomycetes > Micrococcales > Microbacteriaceae > Leucobacter > Leucobacter soli. Next base: position 1,248 of record NZ_JBHSRW010000032.1, on the reverse strand, counting down.
TACTCGGTCGGATGCACGGTGAGGATCTCGTTCATGGAGGGGGTCGAGGCGTGCCGGGTCGGGGTGACCTTGCGCAGCGGCGTGACCTGCGCGCGCGGCTGCGTCGAGCGCGCTGCAGGCGCGGCCGCGGCGGGAGCGGCTTCGCTCACCACTCCGGTCTCCTGGGCGTCGAGATCCTCCTCGGCGAGACCGAGGAACACCATCGTCTTCTTCAGCGGGTTGCCCATGTTCTTCTCTCCTCGATGATTCTCGAAGCCGCACTCCCGGCGGGTTGTTTCAGAGACTAGCCTGCGTTCGGTCGATTTCCCGTGATTGCGCTGCCGATGCGAAGGTGTGTCGCACCGGCGGCGATCGCCTCCGGATAGTCGTGCGTCATGCCGGCGGAGATCGCCGTGGCGGTCGGCGCGAGCGCGCGAAGGCGGTCAGCGTATCCGTGGAGGCGTTCGAACGCGCCGGCGGCCGCTTCTTCCTCGGGGAGCGGCGCGACCGCCATGATGCCCCGCAGTTCGAGCGTCGGAGTCTCGAGCACGCGCTCGGCGATCCGCTCTATCTCGTCCGGTGCGGCGCCTCCACGGCCGGGGTCGTCGGTCAGGTTGACCTGGACGAAGGCCTCGATGGGGCTCGCCGTCTCGGCGGTGGCGAGCGCGTCGACGAGACGCTCCCGATCGATCGAGTGGATCGCGCGCGCGTACTGCGCGGCCTGTCGCGCCTTCTTGGTCTGGAGCTGGCCGATGAAGTGCCAGTTCAGCGCATCGCCGTCGGGAGTGCGCAACCCGGCGAGCTCCGCGGCCTTCGCTTGCGCCTCCTGGTGCCGGTTCTCGCCGACGTCGCGCACCCCGAGTGCGGCGAGCGCGCGCACGAGACTCGCCGGATGGAACTTCGTCACGACGATCAGGGTGAGTTCGCCGGGGTCCCTCCCCGCGGCGCGCGCGGCCTCCTCGATGCCCTGCCGCACCGAGGCGAACCGGGCGTCGAGCGCGGATCCCCCTCCGGAGCCGTTCTCGGTCATGGCGTCACTTCAGGAAGTCGGGGATGTCGAGATCGTCATCGTCGCCCTCGAACGCGGCGTCGACCAGCTGCTCCTCGACGGGCGGGTTCACGACGCTCTCGCCGAACTCGCTCGCGAAATCTCCCCCGGAGCTCGCGCCGATCTCGATCGGACCGGAGGCGCCCGCGGAATCCGCGGCGCTCGACCCCGCGACCGCGACGGACGCCAGGTCGGGGCTCGCGCCCTCCAGGCTCTCCACC
>NZ_JBHSRW010000031.1:0-18155 GCF_042659205.1 Leucobacter soli | reverse complement strand
ACTGGCACGGCGCGAGCGGCGGCGCGGCGCGGCCTCGGCGGTGGTCTGCGCCTCGGCGGCGGTCTCTGCTACGGCCTCGTTGCTTTCGATGGAGTTCTGCTCCACGGTGTTCCTTTCGGCGGTGTGCCGTGGTCGACGCGCACATACGGATCGCGTTGCTCCACGGCGGCGCCCTCTCGCGATTCGGAGAACGGCGCAAAATGAATCGCCGGGTGACCCGGCGAAGGAATGATCCGCGAACTCAGGCCGACGACGATGTCGCGGCTACTGGCGGATCCCCTCTACTGTAGCACCCTTGATGTCCACGGCGAGCAGCAGCGGCCGCCAGCCGCCACCGTGGGACTCGGCGATCCGAGCGGCTTCCAGGCGCTCGGCGGGGTCGCAGGCGAGGACGAGGATCGACGGGCCGGCGCCCGAAACGACCGCTGCGTGTCCGGCACTCCGCAGGGCGGCGATCAGGTTCCGGGTCTGCGGCATGGCCTCGCCCCGGTAGTTCTGGTGCAGGCGGTCCTCCGTGGCCTCGAAGAGCAGTTCGGGGCTCTGCGTCAGTGCCGCGACGAGCAGCGCCGAGCGCGAGACGTTGAACACCGCGTCCTCGTGCGGCACGTGCTTGGGCTGCAGGCTGCGGGCGAGCTCGGTCGACATGGTGAAGTCGGGGACGAGGACCAGCGGAGAGATGCCGCGGTGAACCATCAGCCGCTTCACGCGGGGACCCTCGGCCGTCGTCCAGGCGATGGTCAGGCCGCCGAACAGCGCCGGGGCGACATTGTCGGGGTGGCCTTCGAGCTCGGTCGCGTAGCGCAGCCGGGCATCGTCGTCGAGGAGCAGCGGAGCGTCGGGGTCGCGCGCGAGCAGGCCGGCCGCCGCGGTCACACCGGAGACGATGGCCGCGCCGGAGGACCCCATGCCGCGGCCGTGCGGGATGCGGTTGTTCGCCTCGATGTCGAGGCCGGGCATCGCACGTCCGACGCGCTCGAACACGTGCGCGATCGAGCGGGCGACGAGATTCGTCTCGTCTCCCGGGACCTCGCCCTCGCCCACGCCCGAAACGGCGACCGTGATACCGGGGGTCGGGCGGGTTCTGACGACGAGGTCGTCCCCGTAGCCGAGCGCGAGACCGAGCGTGTCGAAGCCGGGACCCAGGTTGGCGCTCGTCGCAGGGACGTGGACGCGCAGTGCGGTCATGCGCCGCCCTCCAGTCGGAGCACGCTGGTGACCGCGGTCACCACGGCGCTCCCGCGCAGCGCATCGACGGTGGCGGCGAGATCCGCCTCACGGGAGATGTGAGTACCGATCACGAGGGTCGCGGTTCCCTCGGCACCGTCGGCGACCGTCTGCTCGACGCTCGCCGCGGAGACGCCGTGCTCTGCGAGCAGGCCCGCGATCTCCGCGAGCACGCCGGGCAGATCCCGTACCTCGAGCATGATCTGGTAGCTGGTGCTCACCTCGCCGATGGGCAGGACGCAGAGGTCGGCATGCGAGGATCCGGGGATCCCGGGGCCGCCGATGACGTGGCGTCGCGCTGCCGAGACGAGGTCGCCGAGCACAGCCGAGGCGGTCTCGACGCCACCGGCGCCCGCGCCGTAGAACATCAGCTCGCCGGCGGCCTCGGCCTCGACGAAGACCGCGTTCTTCCCGCCGTGGACCGCGGCCAGCGGATGGTCGCGGCTGATCAGCGCCGGGTAGACGCGTGCGGAGACGCCCGTGGTCCCATCCGCTGCGGTGAGGCGTTCGGCGATCGCGAGCAGTTTGATGACGTAGCCCGCATGCCTCGCGGCCTCGATCTGGGCCGAGGTCACTCCGCTGATGCCCTCCCGGTACACGGCGTCGACGGGGACCACGGTGTGGAACGCGATGCTCGCGAGGATCGTCGCCTTCTGCGCGGCGTCGTAGCCCTCGACGTCGAGGGTCGGATCCGCCTCAAGATATCCGAGTTCGCTCGCGACGCGCATCGCATCCTCGGCGCTGTCTCCGAAGCGGTCCATGCGGTCGAGGATGTAGTTCGTCGACCCGTTCACGATCCCGAGCACGCGGGTGATGTGATCGCCGGCGAGGCTCTCGCGCAGCGGCCGGATGATCGGGATCGCTCCGGCGACAGCGGCCTCGTAGGAGAGCTGCGCACCGACCTGCTCGGCGGCGTCCGCCAGCTCCGGGCCGTGCTCGGCGATCAGCGCCTTGTTGGCGGTGACCACGTCGGCGCCGCTCTCGAGGGCGCGCAGGATCAGCTCCCGCGCGGTCTCGATGCCGCCCATGAGCTCGACCACGATGTCGGCGCCGAGCACGAGCTGCTCCGCGTCCGTCGTGAAGAGCTCGCGCGGGAGGTCGACGTCTCTGGGCGCGTCGAGATCGCGCACCGCGATACCGGTCAGGTGCAGCCGCGCTCCGACGCGGGCGGCGAGTTCGTCCCCCTGCTCGAGCAGGAGCCGGGCCACCTGGGCGCCGACCGACCCGCAGCCGAGCAGCGCGACGCGCAGATCTCGGTAGCCGTTCACTTGGTTTCTCCGTTCGTGTGGTCCGTCGTGTTCGATGATCGTTCCGGGATGACGCTGCGGGCGAGCAGATCGTCCTCGGTCTCGCCGCGGACGATCGTGCGAGCCTCACCATCCCGGATCGCGACCACCGGGGGCCGCGGCACGTAATTGTAGTTGCTGGAGAGCGACCAGCAGTAGGCGCCGGTCGCCGCTACCGCGAGCAGGTCGCCGGGCGCCACGTCACCGGGCAGGACGTCGCGGTTCACGACGATGTCACCGGATTCGCAGTGCCGCCCCACCACGCGGACGAGCGCCGGATCCGCCGCCGAGCGGCGGTTCGCGAGCCGCACCTGGTAGTCCGCCCCGTAGAGCGCCGGCCGCGGGTTGTCGCCCATGCCGCCGTCGACGCTCACGTAGAGGCGCTCCGCGTAGCCGAGGTCGGCCGGATCGCCGCCCGCGTCGCTGCCGGAGAGCCGCACCGCCTTCGTGGTGCCGACGGTGTAGAGCGTCACGCCGGCGGGGCCGATGATGAGGCGCCCCGGCTCGAACGCGAGCCGGGGGATCGCGATCCCGGCCTCGACGCAGGTCTCGGCGACGATGTCGGCGAGTTCGCGGGCGATCCCCTCGATGGCGGGCACCTGATCGACATCCGCCGAGGTGTAGGCGATGCCGTATCCGCCGCCGAGGTTGAGCTCCGGGATCGGCGCGCCCACGGCCTCTCCGAGTTCGCGGTAGACCCCGAGCAGGCGCCTGGCCGACTCGCGGAAACCGTCGGTGGCGAAGATCTGCGAGCCGATATGGCAGTGCAGCCCCAGCAGCTCGAGGCTCCCGTGCGCCGCGATCCGCGTCCCGAGTTCGACGGTGCGCTCGAGCGGCAGGCCGAACTTCTGGTCCTCGTGCGACGTGGCGAGGTAGTCGTGGGTCGAGGCGTGGACGCCGCTGTTGACGCGTAGCCGCACGCGCTGACGCACACCCGCAGCCGCGGCCGCGGCCGCGACCCGGTCGATCTCCTGCTCGCTGTCGAGGACGATCGTCCCGACACCCGCGTCGACGGCGCGCGCGATCTCCGCCTCGGACTTGTTGTTCCCGTGGAAGCCGATCCGGCCGGGTTCGACGCCGGCTGCGAGCACGACCGCGAGCTCTCCCCCGCTGGCCACGTCGAGGTTCAGCCCCTCGTCGGCCATCCAGCGGGCCGTCTCGACGCAGAGGAACGCCTTGCCCGCGTAGTAGACCGTCGCCTCCGCGCCGACGCGGGCGAACTCGCGCTGCAGCGCCTCCCGGGTGCTCCGCGCGCGCTGCCGCGCGACGTCCTCGTCCACGACGTAGAGCGGCGAGCCGAAGCGCTCGACCAGATCGGTCGCACGGATCTCGCCGATCTTCAGGATGCCGCAGTCGCGGCCGCGGCGCGCGGTCGCGGGGAAGACACGGGGATCGATCGCGTTGAGGTCGCTGGGCACGGCGCTCATCGTTGCTCCTGGCTGGTCGGTTCGGCGTCCGCGGCACTCGCTCGGCCGCGCATCGGCGGCCTGCGGCGAGCGGACCCGGATTGGCCCCTGAAGCCGGCGAACGGAGAGACCGGCTCTCGGAACGGACTCGACCAGTTTAGCCAGTCGCCGTGCCGTCGCGGGAACATGGTGCGGTGAGCGATCGGCGGCTCGGCACGGGGCTCGTACGACCGCCGGTATCGAGCGCGCGGTTCAGCAGCTGCCGGTCTCCAGCTGCGCCGGATTCGAGAGGATGTCGGGGGCGACCGCGACGGTCAACCGCGCCGCGCCGGTGCTGAGCAGATCGATGCCGGTGAGCTCCAGGCCGGTCGGCAGGCGATCGGCCACGCACACGTCGTGCGGGCTCAGCATGCCGTCGAAAGTGCCGCCCGTGAGCTCGCGCAGTCGATCCGCGCTGAGGTCGAAGCCGGCGGCCCCGACCGCGCGCGGCTCGATGACCACATCGCCGTCCGCGACCGAGAGCCCGAGCGTCGCCTCGAGCCTGACGTCCGCGCCGAACAGGGCGACCTCGCGGGAGACCACGAGCTCGCCCCCGCTCACGACGCCGCCGTCGGCGACCCCGGCGGTGAAGAGGCCGATGGCTGCGGGCAGCTCGTCCTTGCCGATCATCAGCGAGGCCGACGCCCCGCGGATCTCGCCCTCGCTCACCGCGAAGGGCACGGAGTCGGCGCGCAGGCGCACCGTTCCCGTGAGCCCGTCGATCAGTTGCGCGTCGTCGACCTCGACCTCGACCGTGCTCAGCCTGCCGGTGAGCACCGAGGGCAGCTCGAAGGCGCCGAGCCGCACCTCCACCGGGTGCTCCTCGCTGAGGCTCAGGTTCTCGCGCACGACGGAGGAGACGATGCCCGGGACGATCAGCCGGATGGCGAGCTCCGCCGCCCCGATGACGAGCAGCAGCACGACGACCGGGACGGCGATCCGGAGCCAGCGGCGCCGACGGCGCGGCGGCTCGAGCGCCTCGGGCCGGTCATCGTCGCGCGGCGGGATGGAGTCCGGGAGCGGCACGGTATCGGCGGATGCGGCGACGTCGGGTACGGTGCGGCTGGATCCCGGCATCCCGTTCACAGCCGCTCGGGCGCCGAGACGCCCAGCAGGTCGAGCCCGTTCCGGATCACCTGGCCGGCGGCGTCGTTCAGCCACAGTCGGGTGCGGTGCAGATCCGTTACCGGCTCGTCGCCGAGCGGGATGACCCGGCAGTTGTCGTACCAGCGGTGGAACGCACCGGCGAGCTCCTCGAGATAGCGAGCGATCCGATGCGGCTCGCGCAGCTCGGCGGCACCGGCCACGATGCCCGGGTACTCCTGCAGCTTCCCGAGCAGTTCGGTCTCGGTCTCGTGCGTCAGCGATCCGGGTTCGAAGGCGCTGCGGTCGATCCCCGCCGCGGCCGCGTTGCGATCCACCGCGCAGGTGCGGGCGTGCGCGTACTGCACGTAGAAGACCGGGTTGTCGTTGGTCCGGCTGCGCAGCTTCTCACCGTCCAGGGCGAGCGGAGAGTCGGCCGGATAGCGCGCCAGCCAGTAGCGCAGCGCGTCGGATCCGAGCCACTCGAGCAGGTCGTCGAGCTCGACGATGTTCCCGGCGCGCTTCGAGAGTCGGGCCCCGTTCAGATTCACGAGCTGGCCGATGAGCACCGTGATGTCGGTCTCGATGTCGTCTCCCGCGGCGCCCGCGATCGCCGTGAGACGCCCGATGTAGCCGTGGTGGTCGGCGCCGAGCAGGTAGATCTTCTCGCCGAAGCCGCGATCCTGCTTCGACAGGTAGTAGGCCGCATCGGCCGCGAAGTAGGTGAAGATGCCGTTCCCGCGCGTGAAGACGCGATCCTTGTCGTCACCGAAGTCGGTTGTGCGCACCCAGATCGCATCGTCGGCCTCGAACACGTGGCCCTGCGCCCGCAGACGGTCGATCGCAGCCGCGATGGGGCTCTCCTCGCCGTCCGGGCCGGGCGTGTGCAGGGTCCGCTCCGAGAAGAACACGTCGAAATGCACGTTGAAGCGCTCGAGCGAATCCTTGATCTCGACGAGCTGCTGCTGGTACGCCGCCTCCTGCGCCTCGGCGAGCGCGGCAGGGCGATCGTTCGCCGCGAGCTCGGCGAGCCCCGGTACCTGCTCGACCACCTTGCGACCCAGCTCCTGGATGTACTCGCCCGGGTAGGCGTCTTCGGGCGCGGGCTCGCCGAGCGCGGCGGCCAGCACCGAGCGCCCGAACTTCTCCATCTGCGCACCGGCGTCGTTGATGTAGTACTCGTTGGTGACCGCGGCCCCGGCCGCGCGCAGCACGCGCGAGATCGAATCGCCGAGCGCCGCCCAGCGCGTATGGCCGAGGTGCAGCGGACCGGTCGGGTTCGCGCTCACGAACTCCATGTTGATGTTCTGGCCCGCCAGCATGTCGCTGCGGCCGTAGGCCTCGCCGAGTTCCACGACGCGGCGGGCCGTCTCGCCCGCGCTCGCGGCGTCGAGCGTGATGTTGATGAAGCCCGGGCCCGCGACCTCGGCCGCGGCGACCCCGTCGACTGCGGCGACCGCCGCCGCGATCTCCTGCGCCAGCTCCCGAGGGTTCGCGCCGATGCGCTTCGCGAACTTCATCGCGGCGTTCGACGCCCAGTCGCCGTGCTCGCGGTTCTTCGGCCGCTCGACCGCGGTGTCCGCAGGAGTCACGGCGATCCCGACCTCGGCGCGCGCACCGATGATGTCGGTGAGGATCCGGGCGAGCTGGGCGGCGAGTTCTTGAGGCGTCACGAGCGTCAAGTCTACTCAGCCGCAGGCGCGTGGGCCGCCCCGGCCGCGGAACGGAACGGGAGAAGGGGACCGCGCCGAGACGCGATCCCCTCCCTGCTCGGGCGAACCCCTACTTCAGGCGCACCTTCGCCGTCTTCACGGTCTTCTTCACCGTGTAGACCGTCGAGGCGCTCGAGGCCTTCGATCCGGGCAAGGACACCCGCACCGTGACCTTCTTGCCGGCCTTGAACTTGGCGACCTTGGGCAGTTTGACCGTGCCGCTGCCGTTCTTGAGCTTCACCGTGTAGCTGCGCTTCGCGCCAGTGGTCTGCACGGTGACGGTCGCCGTCTGCGCGGCCGGCTTCACGCCCGTCGCGCCGGCGAGCGACACGGTGAGCTTCAGCTTGCGGCCCTTGAGCGCCGTCGCCTTCACCTTGGCGCTCGCACTCTTCTGCAGCTTCGCCGCCTTGAACGTCGCCGCGGTCGAGTACGATCCGGCTGCCGACCAACCGTTATCGGGGACGAACCAGGCGATGATGGAGTGGGAGCCGGCCGAGAAGGTGCGGGTGAGCTTCGCGGTGCCGGTATCGGCGTTCACACGAGCGGCGCCGACCCACTCACCGCGATCGGCGAAGATCACCGAGCCCGCGATGCCCTTCGACACCGTGGCGGTCAGGCTCTGCTTCAGGCCGGGCTGCGTCTTGATGGCCAGGCTCGTCGTGGTCGCGATCGGCGACCAGGTCGCATCCTTCCCGTCCTTACCGTCGGCACCGTCCTTGCCATCGGCGCCATCCTTACCGTCAGCGCCGTCCTCACCATCGGCGCCGTCCTTACCGTCGGCACCATCCTTGCCATCGGCGCCGTCCTTGCCGTCAGCGCCGTCCTTGCCGGGAGGGCCTGCCGGGCCGGGCTCGCCGGTGCCACCGGTCGGGATCTCCACGCCGGGCTCGGTCACGTACTTGGCCCCGCTCGCGTACTTGGTCACGGTGACCTCGTCGAACAGCTCGCCGACGGCCGGCACGGTCGCAGCCGCGTACGTCGGGCGCTCGCCCTCGGTCTCGGGCACGACCTTGAAGCTCTTCGCGCTGCCGGTCTTCTCGGCGACGTAGGAGCGGTAGACCAGCTGATCCTTGCTGACGTCGACCACCTGGTAGGTGGTGACGTACTCGCCGCGGAGCACCTGGGTGGCGCCGTTGTTGGTCCACACATTGTTCGCCTCGGTGGCGAGGTTGTAGTGCTTCGCGCCAGAGTTCGAGACCGCGTAGACCGGGCCGCTCGTCAGGCCGGTGGTCTCGGTCTTGCTCGTGTTCTTGTAGCCGCGGGCGTAGGTGTGATCGTGGCCCATCAGCACGAGATCGATGTCGTTCTCCTCGAACACCGGCACCCAGTACTTGCGCAGCACCGGCTCGTCACGGCCCGACGAGGTCGAGTAGACCGGCTGGTGGAAGGTGACGACGTTCCACTTCGACGGGCTGTTCTTCAGCACGTAGTCGAGCCACTCGGCCTGGTACTGCGTCCAGAGATCGGCGACCTTGGTGCTCGGGCAGTCGGCGCCGGAGCAGCTCGGCAGCACGGTCGGCCGCAGGAAGGTCGTGTCGCGGGTCGCGTTCAGCGTGATGAACCGCACGTTCTGGTAGTCCGAGTAGTAGACGGTCTCGGCAGCGAACTCGGCCCAGTGGGCGTAGTACGCGGCGTACTGGCGCGCCACGTCGGTGTCGCCCACGGCGAGGTTCGCGAGATCGCCGATCGAGTCGTTGTCGGGCTGGTTCAGCGGGTACTCGAAGTGCGCCTTCCACGACTTGAGCAGGTTGTCGCCCGAGTACTCGTGGTTGCCGGGGGCCGCCATCACGTTCGTGCTGGTGGCCGAGTGCTCCATGCCCTTGAACCAGTTGCGCCACTGGGTGTCGTTGCTGCCGGTGTCGATCAGGTCGCCCGCGTGCACCGAGCCGATCGAGCGGGGCGCCTTGGCCTCCGCCTGCGCCACGACGCCCGGCCAGGTGGTGTCGAGGCCGATCTGGGCATCGCCGTAGTAGACGAACTGGAAGTCCGTCTTCTTCGGGTCGGCAGTGGTGAACTCGAACCACTCGCTCCAGCTGCCGGGCAGCCCGACGCGGTACTTGTAGGCGGTCGCCTTCGTGAGGCCGCCGATCGTCGCCGAGAAGTGCTGGTTCTGGTTGCCGTTCACCTTGCCGACGGCGGTCGCGTCGACGAGGCGGCTCGCGCCGCCGGCGACCGGCACGATTTCGACCTTGCCGATCTCGTGCGAGACGTCGCCCGCGGTCCACGAGAACGACTGCGAGGTCGCGGGGTTCTTGGTGGGGGTGAGGATCACGCGGGTCGGCGCCGCGACGACGACGGTCGGGTCGCCGCCGGGCTCCTCCTCGTCGTCGGCCTTCGGGGTGAGCGTGAGCGAGTCGACATCGAAGTAGGCGTCGGATGATGCGGCGCGATCCTGGTACAGCGCGACCGCGACGGTGTTGGCGCCGTCGCGCAGCAGGTCGGCCGGCACGGTGAAGCTGCCCTCGACCGGGTTGCCGCCGTTCTCACCGGCGTACTGCAGGTTGCTCTCGAGGGTGTCGTCGACGCGACCGTCGCGGAAGTTCGCGACCTTCTCGCCGTTGACATAGATGCGTACCGCGTCGTCGTAGACGATGTTGCCGACGGCCGCTTCGAGCTGGTCGGCGACGCCGGTATCGAGCGTGAAGGTGGTACGGAAGAAGTAGGTGGGGATGGCGGGCTGGAACGTGCCGTCGATGTAGTGGTCGAGCTTCGTCACCGGCGTGTACGGGCCGACTGCTCCGAGGGCGTTGTTCTTCACCCCGAAGGCGCTCGCTGCCTGCTTCCAGGCGCTGTCGTCGAAGCCGGGCGCGGCCCAGCTATTGCGATCGGCGTCGCCGGCGGAGGGGTCGACGTTGGTGTCGAGGTACTTCCAGGTCGTGCCGGTGCTGATCACCGGCGTGGTGGGGATCTCGACTTCGGCTGCCGAAGCCGCACCCGTTACGGGTACGACCAGGGCTCCGCCGAGCAGAGCGGCGAGCGCGAGGGTTGCCCCGCCGCGCGTCGCCCACGGTGCACGGACTTCGTTCGTCATGTCTTCCTTCGTTCGCTGCGTTCACATGCATCGACCGCACTGCGAGCGGCCACGAACCAGCACACCGAACTCAGGTAGCGCCGCGACCCCGAATACATGGCCGCTATGGGAAGGGCAGGTTAAATTCTTCGAATCTTGATAGCGATAATTCTTATCATTCAGGAGAATGCCGGCACACTGCCGGCCCCGGCTCTGGCCCCGATCCAATGAAAAGCGGGGCCGGCCGGCCATTTCTGACCAGACGACCCCGCTTCGAACGAGTGCCCCCGGAGGGATTCGAACCCCCGACCTACGGTACCGGAAACCGGCGCTCTATCCCCTGAGCTACGGAGGCGCACCGCACAAGCTTAGCGCACCGGAGCCGGTCCTCAGGCCACCACCCGGGATCGCGCTTACCCGCCCGCCATCGTGCGGGCGATATCAGTGCTGGAGTCGCCCGCGCGCTTCAGCACGATCGCGACGATCGCGAGCGCGATCAGCGTGAGGAGCAGCATCAGCGTCGACACGGCGGCGATCTCGGGCCGGAGCCCACTGCGCAGCGCGCTCAGCACGTACACCGGCCACGGCGTCGACCCCGAGACCTGCACGAACGACGCCACGATCGTGTCATCGAGCGCGAAGGTGAACGACAGCAGGAAGCCGGCGAGGATCGCCGGCATCGCCAGCGGCAGCGTCACCTTGCGGAAGGTCCGCGCGGGGGGCGAGTACAGGTCGGCCGCGGCCTCCTCCAGGTTCGCCGGCATGCCGACGAGGCGTGCGCGCACGATGTAGGTCACCACGGCGATCGAGAACAGCGAGCTGCCGACCGTGAGGCGCACGATGCCGTCGTTGAAGACGAAGAGGCCGAGATCCTGCCCCAGGAACACGAGCCAGGGCAGCAATGCGACCGCGGCCACGATATCGGGCGTCACCGCGACGAGCAGCAGGAACGCCACGAACCAGAGCGTCCACTTGCCGGGCCGGCGCGCGAGCGCGATACCGGCGAAGGTGCCGAGCGCGGCCGCGAAGATCGAGGCGATCAGCGCCACGCGCAGCGAGACCATCACCGCGTCGCTCAACACGTGCTTCTGGAACAGCGCGGCGTAGCTGTCGAGGCCGAACTCGTCGAAGGCGACGAGCAGGCGGCCGGTGTTGAAGGAATAGATCACGATCACGAGGATCGGCGTGAAGAGGAAGATGAAGACGAGGATGCTCCACCATTTCAGCAGCCGATCCGTCAGCGGCTTGCGCACCCGGTGCACCGGAGGCGCGGTCTCGGTATGCGACTCGGGAACGCCGAGCCGCTGGGCCCCATCGATCGCGGTCATGCCGCCACCCCCTCGAGCTTCACCTGGTTCTGGTACTTGAACGGCAGCGAGATCAGCCACGCCAGCAACGCGCCGACCGCGATGGTGATCGCGATCATGAGGATCAGCATGATCGCCATCGCCGAACCCAGCGCCCAGTTCTGGGCGGTCTGGAACTGCGAGGCCAGCATCTGCCCCACCATGTTGCCCTTCGCACCGCCGAGCACGACCGCGGTGATGTAGTCGCCCATCAACGGGATGTAGACGAGCAGCACGCCGACCACGATGCCGGGACGCGCGAGCGGGAAGGTGACCCGCATGAAGGTACGGATCGAGTTCGCACCGAGATCCTTCGATGCCTCCCGCGTCACCGCGCCCACCCGGTCGAAGGCGACGAACAGCGGCAGGATCATGAGCGGCAGATAGTTGTAGACCACGCCGAAGAGCACCGCGGAACGCGTGTAGAGCATGCTGATCGGGTCGAAGCCGATCGCCTGCAGCGCGGTCGAGAGCCACCCCTCGGGCGAGAGCACGACGAGCCAGCCGATGGTGCGCACCAGGAAGTTCGTCCAGAACGGCACGAGCACGAGCGCCAGCAGCAGGCCCTTCATGTTCGCCGGCGCCTTCAGCGCCATCCAGTACGCGATCGGGGCACCGACGATGAAGCACAGCAGCGTGCCGAAGATGCCGATCCACAGCGTGTTCGTGAACGTTCCGAGGAACGTGGGCGTGAACACCTCCGCGTAGCGGTCGAACGAGAGGACGTCGTTCGCATGCGTGCCGAACAGCCCCGGCTTGTAGCCGAAGCTGTACCAGAACACGACCGCGACCGGCACCAGGAAGAAGACGAAGAGCCAGATCCAGGCAGGGAGCGCGAGGGCGTAGCCCGGAGTGCGCAGTTTACGCACTGGCGGCTGCCTTCATCTTGTTGTAGATGTCGACGACGCGCTCGGTGGCTTCGTTTACCTCGCCCTCGTGCATGGTCGCGATCTGCTCCGGGGTGAAGAAGATCAGGTCGAGCATCGGCAGCTCGGCATCGCGGGCCTTCTGCTCGATGTCCTTCGCGCCCGTGTGGTAGCCGATGTAGCTCACGTTCAGCAGCTGGTTCTCGGGTTCCAGCACGAAGTTGATGAACGCGTGCGCCGCCTCGGGGTTCGGCGCGCTCGATGAGATCACCCAATTGTCGACCCACAGTTCGGTGGCGGGGGCGCCGAGCACCCACTGCCACTTGTCCGGATCCTTCGATTCGAGAATGCCCTGGCGCGCGTCGCCGTTCCACGCCTGGAACAGCGCGGCTGTACCCTGCGAGATGGCGCCGCCGCCGGGGTAGGAGTCGAACGTCGAGATGTGCGGCGCGAGCTCGTTCACGAGGAAGTCCTCAGCGGCCTGGAGCTCGGCCTCGTCGGTCGTGCTCCAATCGATTCCGTTGGCCCAGAAGTACATGCCGGTCAGCTCGGCCGGGTCGTCGAGCACGCTGGTCTTGCCGCTGGCCTCGTTCTTCGCTGCGTCGAGGAAGTCGTTCCAGGTCTTGAGATCCCGCTTGATGACGGTCTTGTCGTAGACGAAGCCTGTCGTGCCCCACGCCTTGCAGATCGAGTACTCGCCGTTCGGATCCCACGCGAGGTTCAAGAACTCGGGGTCCATGTGCTCGATGTTCGGGATCAGATCCATATTGAGCTTCATCAGCAGGCCGTGCTCGATGAGCTGCGGGATGTAGACGCCGGTCGGCACGAGGATGTCGTAGCCGGCCGTGCCCTTCGCGGCGATCAGCTTCGAGATCATCTCCTCGTTCGAGCCGTACGAGTCGAGGATGATCTTCGGGCCCAGCTCTGCGGTGAAGCCCTCGAGCACCTCCGGCGCGTCGTAGTCGCCCCAGGTGAAGATCGACAGCTCGTCCTCGAGCGGGCCACCGGTGGCCGTGGAATCCCCGCCGCCACCGGTGCTCGTTCCGCCGCCGCCGCTCGAGCAGGCGGCGAGCAGTGCGCTGCCGCCGACGATCGCGGTGGCCGAGAGCAGTCTCCGGCGCGAGAGGTTGCGCACGACACCGGGTACCTGCGAGGCGTCGGCCAGAATACGGATGGGAGTGTGTTCGGTCATGATCTTCCTCTGTCTCTCTGTGCGTCGTCGCTGCGTCGTCAAGTCGTGGGGATGGCCGTCGTGGTGGGCGGCGCGCTGAAGCCGTCTTCGGTGATGGCCTCGTCTTCGGCGAACACCTGGACCGAACCGGGGCGCCAGGAGCACCACACCCGATCGCCGACGCCGACGGCCGGCGCGTTCGGGGTCGGCAGCCGAGAGATCAGCGACATCTCGGGGCCGAGCTGCACGAGGAACTGCTGCGTCTCCCCCAGGTGGGAGACGCCGATCACCTTGCCTTCGACGGCGTTGGCGTCGACCGCCGGGCGGTCCGCCGTGATCTCGATGAACTCCGGCCGCACGGCTGCTCGTGCGCGCTGGCCCGGGCCGACAGCGGTGACGGCTGCTGCCGGCCGCAGCACCCCGTACTCGCTCGCGATGCCCGAGCCGTCGGCGGAGACCGTTCCCGAGAAGAAATTCTGCTGGCCGACGAACGAGGCGACGTAGGCCGACACCGGGTTGCTGTAGATCGTCGTCGAGTCGGCGAGTTGCTCGATCCGGCCCTCGCGCATCACCGCGATCCGGTCGCTCATCGAGAGCGCCTCGCCTTGATCGTGGGTGACGAAGACGAAGGTGATGCCGAGCTTCGCCTGGATCAGCTTGAGCTCGAGCTGCATCTCCTCCCGCAGTTTCCGGTCGAGCGCGGCGAGCGGCTCGTCGAGCAGCAGCACGCTCGGGCGGTTCACGAGGGCACGGGCGAGCGCGACGCGCTGCTGCTGGCCGCCCGAGAGCTGAGTCGGCTTCCGCTCGGCGAACGAGCGCATCTGCACCATCGCGAGCGCCTCGGCCACGCGCTCGCGCACCTGCGCCTTCGGCACCCGGCGCTCCTGCAGCCCGTAGGCGACGTTCTGCGCGACCGTCATGTGGGGGAAGAGCGCATACGCCTGGAACACCGTGTTCACGTTGCGCTTGTACGGCGGCACGCCGAGCACCGACCTGCCGGAGATGCGGAGGTCGCCGGCGTCCGGCTGCTCGAACCCCGCGATCATGCGCAGCGTCGTCGTCTTGCCGCAGCCCGACGGCCCGAGCAGCGAGAGGAACTCGCCGGGGCGGATATCGAGCGAGAGATCGTCGACCGCGGCCATCTCTCCATAGCGCTTGGTCACTCGATCGAGCACCACCGAGCCCTCCGCTTCGCGGGGCCCGGAGGCATCCGCCTCGACCGTATTCGACACCGTTGTCGCCATTCCAGACCCTCTCTTCAGACGTCTGACCGCTGGTCACCGGGGCCATTCCCGGTACAACCCGAGGCTATCGCATAGCCTCCGTGGTACCGGCGGAGCACCTCGGATCATGTGATCGAAGCGTTATCCGATGCCGGATCGCGCGGGGCACTCGAAGCCCTGCGCCGGGTACCCGGCGCAGGGCGGCATTGCAGGAGACTCCGCGAGCGCTTGCCGATGATTCGAATATATGTTCGAATGGTCGGCATGAGGTGGAACGGGCAGCGCGCAGCCGGAACGGCGGACGACGGAGCATTGCCGGGGCTCGCCCTCGCCGAGGTGGCCGCCGTACCGGGGCACCTGCGCTCGGTGCGCACCCCCGAGTTCCAGGGCGCGGTGTTCCACGAGGTGCTGGCCAAGAGCGCGCTGAACCGCGTGCCCGGGGGATCCTCGATGCCGTTCTCATGGACGGTCAACCCCTACCGCGGCTGCTCCCACGCGTGCGTCTACTGCTTCGCACGCGGATCGCACCGCTATCTCGAGCTCGACACGGGCCGGGACTTCGACTCGCAGATCATCGTCAAGGTCAATGTGGCCGAGGTCCTGCGCCGGGAGCTGCACCGCCCGAGTTGGGCGCACGAGCATGTGGCGCTCGGCACGAACACGGATCCGTATCAGCGCGCCGAGGGGCGGTACCGCCTGATGCCGGGCATCATCCGCGCGTTGTCCGAGAGCGGCACCCCGCTCTCGATCCTCACCAAGGGCACCCTCCTCCGGCGGGACCTGCCGCTGATCTCGGAGGCGGCGGATCGCGTGCCGGTCTCGCTCGCGATGTCGATCGCGGTCGGCGATCCGGCCCTGCAGCAGTCGATCGAACCCGGCACGCCGAGTACGCGCGCGCGACTCGAGACCGTCGCTACGGCGAGCGCGGCGGGGCTCGCCTGCGATGTCTTCCTGATGCCGGTGCTGCCGCGCCTCACCGACTCCACCGCCCACCTCGCCCGCCTCCTGAGCGAGATCCGGGAGGCGGGCGCCCGCTCGGTGATGTACGGGCCGCTGCACCTGCGCACGCACGTCAAGCCCTGGTTCTTCGCCTGGCTCGAGCGGGAGCACCCCGAGCTGCTGCCCGCCTACCGCTCGCTCTATCCGGGGAGCAGCAGCCGGGCGCCGCAGGCGTATCGTCGCGAGCTCGCCGCGCGGATCCGGCCGTTGATCCGCCGGTACGGGCTCGAGCGGGGCGAACGGCCGGCTCCTCCGCCCGCGCTCGCCCGCGCGGCGGGCTCCGGGCCGTCGTTCTCCCCCGAGACTCCGACACTGTTCTGATCTGATCGTGTCCGGCCCGGGATCGTCCTTCGCTCGGGCATCCGTCACGCCGGATCCCAAGGCACGATCTCGGACAGAGCCCGAGTCGGGACCATTCCTGATCCTGATCCCGATCCTGAGCGCGATCCCGATCCTGAGCGCGAGATCAGCGGCATCGGTTAGCGTGGGCGGCGCACGCGTTGAAGGGGGTTCGTCATGATGTCGCGCATCTGCGCACTGCTGCTCGCCTCGGCGATGACGGTCGCGCTCGCGGCCTGCGGCGGGACGGCGGAGCCGCCCTCGGAGGCCGAGGATCTGCCGACGATCGCCCCGCCCGAGACCGAGGAGCCCGATACACCGGAGCCCGAGGAGACGGCCGCGGAGCCGGCCGGCCCTCGCGAGGCGACGACCGGTCTCGAGGCGCCGTGGTCCGTCGTCTTCGTCGGCAACACCGCGATCGTGAGCGAACGCGACAGCGGCCGGATCTTCGAGCTCGCCGAAGACGGCTCGAAGCGCCGGATCACGACGGTCGCGGGTGTGGTGCACGGCGGTGAGGGCGGCCTGCTCGGGCTCGCCGTGCGGAGCTCCGCCGATGACGACGCGGTGATCGATCCGCAGACCGGAGAGGTTGCCGACGGCACCTACCTCTACGCGTATTCGACGGCGGCGAACAGCAACCGCGTGCAACGCTTTCCGCTGCGGGGCGAGCCGGGGGCGCTGAAGCTCGGCAAGGCGCGGACCGTCATCGACGGCCTGCCGAGCGCGGCGAGCCACAACGGCGGCAGGATCGCCTTCGGCCCCGACGGCAAGCTCTACGTCACCGTCGGCGACGCCGGGCAGCCGGGTCTCGCGCAGGATCGCGACAGCCTCGGAGGCAAGATCCTGCGCCTCACCGCGACCGGCAAGGTGCCGAAGGACAACCCGTTCTCGGGCTCCCCCGTCTACAGCTACGGGCACCGCAACCCGCAGGGCATCGCCTGGGATGAGGACGGCACGATGTACGCCTCCGAGTTCGGCCAGGACACCTGGGACGAGCTCAACGTGATCGAGGCGGGCGCGAACTACGGCTGGCCCGTCGTCGAGGGCGTCTCGGGCGACGACCGCTACACGGACCCGGTGCAGCAGTGGTCGCCGTCGGAGGCGAGCCCGAGCGGCATCGCCATCGCCGACGGCAGGATCTACATCGCGAACCTGCGCGGGCAGCGGCTGCGCTCAGTGCCGCTCGCGAATCTCGGCAAGGACAAGGACTACTTCGTCGGCGAATACGGACGCATTCGCGACGTGACCCTCACCCCCGACGGCACCCTGTGGCTGCTGACGAACAACACCGACGGCCGCATCGAGCCGCGCAAGAACGACGACCGCTTCATCGACACCGAGATCCTCTGATCTTCCGATCCGCCGCCCGCAAGTGCTGAGTTGTGCGGGGTCGGGCGCGGGCGAACCCTGCACGACCGAGCAACTGCGCACTCGCGTGGGTCGAGGGCCGGGCTCAGCCCGCGAGCTGCCGCACGAGACGCTCCAGGGCGAGGCGGAAACCGGCGGCGGCGAGCGCCTCGCGAAGAGGCGCGGCGCGCGGCGGCACCGGGATCTCGACCAGGATCGTCCACAGCCCCGAGCTCTGCAGCGCGGCGAAGAGCAGTTCGAGTTCGCGGATCGTCCATGCGCTCTCCGCCTCGACGGGCGTGAGCAGGGCGAGCCGGTCCGGTGACACCCAGGTGTCGTCGGGGCCGGGCAGGAACTCGAGATCGAACCCGCTCCTCGCCGCGAGCTTCACGAGCGAGCCGTCGAGAAACGTCACCCGCCCGGCGCCGGGCTCCTGAGCGGGAGGGGTCGAGCGCATCCAGGTCTCCGAGTACGGCAGGTGGCCGCTGCGCAGGTAGAGCGCCTTCGCCCGGTCGTTGCCGCCCATCACGTCGATGATCCCGAGCTCGGCTCCGCGCCCCGCCGCCTCCTCGAACACGAGCCGCATGAGTTCGCTCCCCGCACCCGTTCCGCGCGCCTCGGGCAGCAGGCTCAGCGTCTCGAGAACCGTCGCGGCACGGAAATCGAGCTCCGTCTCGAAGGCAAGAGCGTAGCCGATCGGCCGATCCGCGCCGGAGCCGCTCGCGTCGTCTCCCCGCGCCAGCCAGACACCGGCCCACGGGTGCCCCGCGAAGATGCGTTCGTAGTGGGCGGCGCGCAGCGGCCAGCTCTGCTCGCGCGGGATCGTCGCGAGCCCCGCGGCGCCGACGGAGACGTGGTGATCGAAGAGCGCCTCCCAGAGCGGCCGCAACTCGTCGAACAGCTCGCCGCCGCCGAACTCGATCCTCATACCCGCTCCTCGATCAGCATCGGATATCGCTCAGAGCTGGATCTGCGTGACCGGCAGCGTGGAGTCCGCCCCGAAGCCGAGCCCCGAGGGCGCGCTACCGGCGGCGACGAGCTGCGCCCCGAGCGAGGCGATCATGGCGCCGTTGTCGGTGCACAGCGAGAGCGGCGGGACGCGCA
>NZ_JBHSRW010000030.1:0-18962 GCF_042659205.1 Leucobacter soli | reverse complement strand
GGATCCTTCGGCCAACCGCGTGGTGCCGGTCGCCCAGCCGCCGCCGCGCTCGATGGAGCGGCGCACCTCGGCGATGTAGTCTTCCTCGTGCACGCGCGCGAGCTCCTCCTCGGCCGCGAGACGCCCCGGAGCGAAGCGCACCGCGTCGGCGACCGGCCCGCGCTCGAGGATGTCGTGCATGCGCTCGATGCGCAGCCGCCCCTCGGTGTGCGGCTCGTTCGCCGCGAACCAGGGGCTCGGTGCGGCCTCGTGCAGCGCGCTGCCGGTGTCGTGCTCGAGCACCCGTGCGTCGAAGTGGACGGGCATCGATTCGGTCCGGGTCATCTCCGGCTCCTCTCAGTGGCGTGGGAACGCGGCGCCTATTCCTGCGCCGGGGTCATGTTGTAGACGAAGAACGCGGGCTCGTCCCCGGTGTTCTCGAGGTGGTAGGTCCATCCCGGGGCGAGGTAGACCGTGTCGTCGGGCCCGAGGTCGAAGACGCCCTCGTCGTCGTCACCGCGCCAGGTCAGCCGCAGGCGACCGCGGATGATGTAGTAGGTCTCGTCGACAGGCCCGTACCAGTGCTGGGCCGTCTTCGGGTCGAAGACCTCGTGGCTCGACCAGACGTTGGTCTGCTCGCCCGGGTCCATCCAGCAGACGCCCTGCGTGAGCTCGCTCTGATGCTCGGCGCGGGTGATGATGCGCTTGATGCGCACCTTCGTCGGCGCGGCGTCCGCGTCGATCGGGGTCAGCTCCGAGAGCTTGATGTGGGCGGGGCGAGGGTTGCGGTCCATGGGTTGCTCGTTCCTGTTGCTTCGTCGCGGGTGGGGAAGATGGCGGTGTCGACCGCGGCCCAGCTGAGCCGGACCGGCTGGCCGATGCCGGGCATCGCGATATCGGTGCCCGAGCGGAGGATGACGGGGCCGTCATCGGTCGCGACCTCGACGCGGCGCTGCGCGCCGAGGTAGGTGACGTCGTCGATCCGGCCGTCGAGATCGGCGGTGACGGACTCGGTGCCCGCGAAGCCCGCAGAGCCGGCTGCCGACGCTTCGCCCGCGGGGTCTCCGGCGGCCCTCGCACGCACGCGCTCGGGGCGGACGATCGCGACCGCGGGCCCGTCGGCGATCCCGGCCGGCAGGCGCACCCCGCTGTGACTCACGAAGGATCCGTCGGCGACCGTCCCGTGCAGCGCGTTCGATTCGCCGATGAAGCGCGCCACGAACAGCGTCGCGGGCCGCTCGTACAGCTCCTCGGGCGTGCCGACCTGCTCGATCCGCCCCTCGTTGAACACCGCGATCCGATCCGAGAGGGTCAGCGCCTCCTCCTGATCGTGAGTCACGAAGACCACCGTGATGCCGAGTTCGTGGTGCAGCCGGCGCAGCTCGACCTGCAACCGTTCGCGCAGCGCGCGGTCGAGGGCGCCGAAGGGCTCGTCCATGAGCAGCAGTCGCGGCTCGAACACCAGGGCGCGCGCCAGTGCGACGCGCTGCTGCTGGCCACCGCTGAGCTGACTCGGCTTCGCGTTCGCCCGCCCCTGCAGCTCGACCAGCTCGAGCGCCTCCATCGCGCGCCGGGCCCGCTCGGCCTTGGCGACCCCGCGCTGGCGCAGCGGGAACTCCACGTTCTCGCGCACCGACAGATGCGGGAACAGGGAGTAGTTCTGGAAGACCATGCCGAGGCCGCGCTTGTGCGGGGGCACGGCGGTGATCTCCTGCCCGTCGATCACCACGCTCCCGCCGCTCGGCTCGGTGAAGCCGGCGATCATCGAGAGGGTCGTCGTCTTGCCCGACCCGCTCGGGCCGAGCAGGGTGAGGAACTCGCCGGAGGCAACTTCCAGGTCGACGTTCTCTACTGCAGCCGTACCGCCGTAGCGCTTGACGAGGCCGCTGAGTCTCAGGTCTGCACCGGAGGTGGTCGTCGGGGTCATTCGGCGTCTCCTAGTCGTTTCGCGGCGCGTCGCTCCTGGACGACCTGCGCGAGGCGTGGGATGAGGATGATGAGTGTCGAGAGCACCAGCAGCAGCGTGGATGCCGCGGCGATGCTCGGATCGGTCTCGACGGTCACGGAGCTGTACATCTGCACGGGCAGCGTGCGCAGCGTCGGCGACTGCAGGAAGTAGGCGATCACCACCTCGTCCAGGCTCGTCACGAAGGCGAAGACGAAGCCGGTCGCGATTCCGGGGAGGAGGATCGGCAGTTGCACTTGGAAGAAGCGGGCGATCGGGCTCGCGCCCAGCACCGCCGCCGCGCGCGTCAGCGTGTCGTCGAAGCCGCGCAGCGCGGTGCTGACGGGGATCAGCACGAACGGCAGCGCCAGCGTGATGTGTGCGAGCACGATGCCCAGCGTCGAGCCGCTCAGGCCCCAGCGGAGGTACATGCCGAAGATCGCGATGGCGGCGACGATGCCCGGGATCAGGATCGGAAGCATCATGGTGACCTGCGCCGTCGCCGAGAACCGGGCGCGGAGGCCGCGGATACCGAGTGCCGCCAGGGTACCGAGCACGGTCGCGATGACGCCGACGACGACCGCGACGCCGAGGCTGGTGAGGAGCGACCCCAGCCAGCGCTGGTCGTTGAAGAAGTTCTCGTACCACTGCAGAGACCAGCCCTCGATGGGGAACGCGAAGCTGCGCTTGTCGCTGAACGAGAGCGGGACCACGATGAGCGTCGGGGCCACGAGCAGCAGCGCGGCCACTGCCGCCCACAGCTTGATGGGCAGGCGGATGCGCGTCGGTTCGTTCATCGGCGGTCACCTCCGGTCGCCATCTGGGTGATCCCGCGCCGGAGCGGCGCCACGGCGAGGACCACGATCGAGAAGATGCCGATGGTGGCGAGCAGCAGCAGGCCCGACAGCGCTCCCGCGCCGGCGAAGTCGATGAGCTTCTCGA
This sequence comes from Leucobacter soli, assembly GCF_042659205.1. Lineage (NCBI taxonomy): Bacteria > Bacillati > Actinomycetota > Actinomycetes > Micrococcales > Microbacteriaceae > Leucobacter > Leucobacter soli. Next base: position 16,096 of record NZ_JBHSRW010000030.1, on the reverse strand, counting down.
CCCGGAGCCCGATCACCTGCGCGATCATCGCCTCTTTGGGGCTGCCGATCAGCTGCGGCGTGATGTAGAAACCGAGCGCCAGGATGAACACCAGCGCGCTCGAGGCGAAGACGCCGGGCAGCGACTGCGGCAGATAGACCTGCAGGAACGAGCGGAAGCGATTCGCGCCGAGGCTCTGGGCTGCGGCGAGCTGACGCCGGTCGATCGACGCCAGCGAGGTGTAGAGCGTGAGGATCATGTAGGGCAGCAGGATCTGCACGATGGCGAGGACCACGCCGGCCGCGGTGCCGCGCAGCGTCACATCGTCGAAGCCGAAGAAGGCCAGGATCGCGGAGACGGGCCCGTCGCGCTGCAGCAGCGAGATCCAGGCGAAGGTCCGCGCCATGAGCGAGGTCCAGAAGGGCACGAGCACCAGCACCATCAGCAGGGTGCGCGCAGTGGGTCCCACCAGCGTGAGCAGGTAGGCGAAGGGGTAGCCGAGCGCGAGGCACGAGACCACGGCGATAGCGGCCATGCCGAAGGTGCGTCCGAGCACGCGCAACGTGGTCGGGTCTGCGAGCGCCGCCGCGTACTGCCCGAACCCGGGCTCGGGATCGGTGAACGAGCGGACGAGGATCACGCCGATCGGCAGGAGGAAGAAGATGGCGATCACGGCCACGGCCGGGATCACGGCGATGCCGCTGAGCAGTCGCGACGGTCTCATGGGCTATCCAAGGGGCGGGGAGGAGCGGATGCGGGAGGCTCGGGTCGGTCGGCGCGCACTCGGCCCGCCGACCGACCCGTGAACGGTGAGGTCAGCTGGTCGACCAGGCGAGCCACTCGGTCTCGGCGTCGCCCGAGTTGTCCGCCCACCACTGGACGTTCGTCACCACGGCCTGATCCTGCACGCTCGCATCGGCGACGTTCCACTTCTGCTGAAGGTCGCTCAGCTCGGGCGCTGCGGAGAGGTTCGCCGGCGAGTAGGGCTGGATCTCAGCGAAGCGCGCCTGCGGCTCGGCCTGCGCCGCGTACTCGATGAAGCTCTGCGCGTTGGCCGCGTTCTTGCTTCCCTTGACGATGCTCAGGCTGGCCCAGGCGAGCAGGTTGTCCTCCCACACCGGGGCGATGGCCGCGCCGTTGTTCTCGGCCTCGTATCCGCGGCCCGACCAGGCGAGCCACATGTCCGCCGAGCCGTCCTCCATCGACTGCTGCGACTCCGAGCTGGTGTTCCAGAACTCGAGCGAGTCGCGGATCGAGTCGAGCTTCGCGTAGGCGCGCTCGGTGTCGAGCGGGTAGAGATCCTCGGGGGCCACGCCGTCGGCGAGGAGGGCGACCTCGAGCGCACCGCCGCCGGCCCAGTTCGGGACCATGCGAGTGCCGGGGAACTTCGCGACATCGAAGAAGTCCGCCGGAGTCGTCGGCACCGACGCGCCGCTGTACGTGTCGGTGTTGTAGATCACCACGGTCGAGTACTGCGCGATCGGGATGGAGCAGTCTGAGACCGTGCCCTCGGGGAACTGCGTCGTGTCGATGTTCGTGAAATCGATCTCCTCGACGAGCGTGCCGCAGTTGGCGACGGGGAAGTACGGCTCCGTGTCGACGACGTCCCAGGTCGTGTTGCCGGCGTCGACCATCTGAGCGATCTTCGCATAGTCGGTGGGGCCGTCGTTCTGGACGGTCACCCCGGCGCCCTCAGCCCAGGGAGTGAGGAAGGCCTCGTTCTGTGCGTCCTGGTAAGCGCTTCCGTAGCTCGCGAACACGAGGGAGCCGCCGGACTCCCCGCCGTCCCCGCCGGCCTCCGTGCCGGTTCCCGACGAGCAGGCGGCGAGCGCGAGCGCGGCGACCGCGGCCATCGGCACCAGCTTCAGCGATGTCTTTCTCATTTTCGTGGACTCCTTCGTCAAAACGATCGGAGTATCATAATAACGCATTATTATCTTCGTGCAAGCCGGCATCCTCGCCCCGCCTTCCTCGCGAAACCGTAAGGTAGATCGGATGGAGACCCAGGAGGTTGGGGAACGCTTGCACACCAATGAAGGAGTTCGCGTGCCAATCGAGACGACCCCGACCCCGGAATCTCCCCCCGCCCAGGACACGGGCGACGAGATCGACCTCGCCACACGACGACGGGCCGAGATCCTCTGCGGCACGATCCGCGTCATCGCGCGCGACGGCATCGTCGCCGCCAAGCTCAAGGACATCGCGCGCGAGTCCGGCGTGAGTCTCGGGCTCATCCAGCACTACTTCGACACCCGGGAGAAGCTCGTCGACGCGGCGTTCGCGGCGATGATGCAGGTGATCTCGAACTCCACGTCCGAGCGCCTCGACGCGGTGACCGATCCGCTCCAGGTCATCTACGAGGCCGCTCGGCTGCATGTCTTCGGCACGGTCTCGTTCCCCGAGCGCTGGGGGTTCTGGAGCGAGCTCTGGGCCGCCGCCGGGCGATCCGACCACATGCGCGGCGTGGCGAAGCGGATCTACGAACTCTGGGCACTCCCGCTCGAGCGGTCGATGATCCAGCTCACCGAGCAGGGCCGACTGCCCGAGGGCGCGAATCCCGCGACACTGACCATCGGCCTGCTCGCGCTCATGGACGGGCTCGCGGTGCGCACCCTTGCCGAGCCCGAGATCTTCACCACCGAGCTGATGCTGCAGATCCTGAACGACTGGACGACCACGCAGCTCGGGGTCGACCCGCTCGAGGCCGCGGCCGTCCTCGATCGCATCGCGCACGAGCCCGATTCACCGGCCGCCGATCTCCTGACCCCCGGAGTCGTCGCGGCGGCGCTGCTCCACGCGCAGGACGACGCCACGGCCTGAGGCCCGCCGGCGCGCAAGCCTCAGGCGTGCGCCCGGCACGAGCCGGGTCAGGACTCTCCACCCGGTTCATCAGCGCATAATAATTTGTTATTATTACAACTCCGCGATCCTCGATCATCGCTTCGACGGTCGCACCGAAGCCGGAACGGAAGACTCAGAGGTGAGTATGCTCGACCCCACGATCACCAACTTTCTCGCTGAACAGCAGGAGCGCATCTCGGGCACCGAGCCCCATATCGCCTTCTCCGACGAGGAATACGCCTCGCGGCTCGAGCGCCTGCAGCGCGCCATGGCCGAGGACGGCGTGGACACCCTCGTCCTCTCCTCGCCGGAGTCGCAGAACTGGCTGCACGGCCTCGCACTGCGCTGGTACAAGGCGAACGGTCCCCGCGACTGGCGCCCGCTGACCTGCACCGTCGTCCGCGTCGACGCCGGCTTCATCCTCTTCGAGGGCGTCGAGCACACCGAGATGATCCGACGCACCTCCGCCGCCGCGGACGTCCGCCTGCTCCCCCGCTACGAGCGGGACGGGATGCTGCGCTTCATCATCAACGAGATGAAGCAGGAGGGCTGGGTCGCCGGGTCGAACGTCGGACTCGAGAAGTACTCCGCGATCCCGAACCCCGCGGTGTCGCTCATGATCGAGGGCGCGCTTCTCGACGCCGGCGCGCGCGTCGTCGATGCGACGCTGACCGCCCGCCGGGTGCGTGCCGTCAAGTCCGCGGCCGAACTCGAGGCCGTCAAGAAGGCCGCCGAGATCTGCGATGCCGGCCTGCTGCACCTCGCGAGCGTGCTGCGCCCCGGCATGACCGAGCTGGAGGCGCACGGCGAGCTGATCCGCGGCCTCTCGAACGCCGGAGGCGAACCCGCCGGCCTGCACCAGGTCGCGTTCGTCGGACTCGCCGCACTCGGCGTCTACCACGAGATCTCGGGCCGCCGGGTCATCACCGAGGACGACTTCCTCGACGTCGACCCCTGCGGCGTCTACAAGCGCTACCACTCGAACCGTTCGCAGCTCTACGCCTTCAAGGAGCCCCCGAAGGCGGCCACCGAGCTGATCAACATCCTCGCCGGCGGGTTCGACATCCTCCTCGAGCGCGCCCGGCCGGGCGTGCGCATCGGCGACGTCAACCGCGAGCTCTACGACTACTACGAGCAGGCCGGCGTCTTCGAGCTGAACTCCAGCGTCTGGATCGGCGGCTACGAGATGGGCATCGCCTTCCCGCCGGACTGGGTCGGCGAGTGGAAGTTCACCGTCGTCGGCGGCGAGGACGACGACCGAGTCTTCGAGGCCGGCACCGTCGCGAACTTCGAGAGCATGTGCGGAATCGGTCTGCTCGACTCGTTCGTGATCGAGGAGGACAAGACCTCGCTCCTCTCGAAACTGCCGCACGAGATCATGGTCGTCGGACAGTAGCGGCATCGCGGGGAGGGGGCGATCCGCAATCGCTCAGCCCCCTCCCCGCGGTTTCACAGTCCCTTCCGAAGCGGGAGGTGCAGGCTGGATGCATTCGCCGCCCGACCCGCCCAGGAGTCCGCATGACCCGCCGTGCCAAGATCGCGTTCATCGTCGTCGCCTCCGTCCTCGCCATCGGCGCCACGGCGGCGTTCGCCGGCCCGGTGATCTACCGGGACTTCATCGCCCCGCCTGCCGCCGACATCCCCGAGCTGACGATCGACGACTCGGCGCTGGATCCGGAGAGCGGTGGAGGCTCCGCGGAGGAGCCCGACGCCGACGGCTTCAGCGGCACCTGGGCCGTCGAGGACGGCTCCGAGGCCGGCTACCGGGTCGACGAAGTGCTGAACGGCACGGACGTCACCGTGACCGGCCGCACCTCGCAGCTGAGCGGCACCGTCACGATCGACGGCCTCGCCGTGACCGCGGCGTCGATCGAGGTCGACGTGGCCTCCATCGCGACCGACAACGGCTCGCGCGACGATTACTTCACCACGCAGGCCATGCGCACGGGCGAGCATCCGACCGCGACGTTCGAGCTCACCGAACCCGCCGCCGTCGACAGCGCCCCGGCCGCGGGCGACGTGATCGAACTCGACCTCGAGGGCGAGCTCACCCTCGCAGGGGTCACGCAATCCGTGACCTTCCCGGTGCAGCTGCAGGCCGACGGCGACACCGCGCAGGTCGTCGGCCGGATCGCCATCACGTTCGCCGACTACGGCGTCGAGGCCCCGAGCCTGGGCTTCGTCAAGGTCGAGCCCGAAGGCTACGTCGAGTTCGACCTGTCGCTCGCGCGGCAGGGATAGCCGCCCCGGCGCTCAGGGGATCCGCGCTTCCTCGGGCAGCTTCCGCACCCGCGCCCGGCGCCGCGGCCGCTCCGGGATCATGGAGCGCATCTCCTCCAGCTTGCCGAAGCAGAGCAGACGATCCTCCGGCTCGAGCACCACGTGCTTGCGCGGGTTCGGGATCACCTGCACGCCCCGATGCAGGGTGAGCACGGTGATGTCGCGATCCCACAGGCCGAGGTCGCCGAGCTGCTTGCCGACCTGCTCGGCGCCCGCGTGCATCACGAGCTCGGCGACGCCGTACCCCGTGGAGACGGAGAGCCGCTGCCGCACGTCGATCTCGGGGAAGGCGACCTGGTTCGCGATGTAGTCGACGATGGCCCCCGCGACGTCGAGTCCCGTCGCCTGCTCGATGCCCTGCAGCCCCGGCGAGGAGTTGACCTCCATCACCAGCGGCCCGTCGTCGCCCTCGAGCATGTCGACGCCGGCGACCCGCAGGCCCATGATCTGCGCGGCGCGCACCGCCACCTGCTCGTAGGCGGGATCGAGATCGACGGGCTCGACGCTGCCCCCGCGGTGCACGTTCGAGCGGAACTCGTCGCCGCTCGCGATCCTGCGCATCGCCGCGACCACGCGGTCCCCCACGACGAGCGCCCGCACGTCGCGCCCCCGGCTCTCGGCGATGAACTTCTGGATCAGCACGTTCTGACGCGTCGAGTGCAGCGTCTCGATGATGGCCTCGGCCACTTTCACCTGCGGGGCGAGGATCACGCCGATCCCCTGCGTGCCCTCGAGCAGCTTGATGACCACCGGCGCCCCGCCGACGCTCTCGATCGCCGGCCGCACGTCGGCACGATTGCGCACGAACGCGGTCGCCGGCATATCGATGTTGTGCCGGGAGAGGATCTGGATCGCGCGCAGCTTGTCGCGGGCGTTCGAGATGCCGTTCGCCGTGTTCGGCGTGTAGACGTCCATCTGCTCGAACTGCCGCACGACGGCCGTGCCGAAGTAGGTGATCGAGCTGCCGATCCGGGGCAGGATCGCGTCGTAGTCGCTGAGCTGCTTGCCCCGGTAGCGGAGATCGGGGACCTCGTCCGAGAGGTCGATCGCGAAGCGCAGCGTGTTGAGCACGAGCGCCCGATGGCCGCGCTGCTCCGCTGCGGCGCGGAGGCGCTGCGTGGAGTACGCCTGCGGGGCGCGGGAGAGGATCGCCAGTTTCACCGTGAGACCTGCCAAGATAGACGCGTGATCGAACCAGACCATTCAAGCACTCTCACGGGCTGGCGTGAATGGGTCGGGCTGCCGGGGACCGGTGTCGACTGGCTGAAGGCGAAGATCGACACGGGCGCGCAGACCTCGGCGCTGCATGCCTCGGACGTAACCGAGTTCTCCCGCGACGGGGCGGACTGGGTCCGGTTCACCGTGCACCCCTGGCAGCGGAACGACCTCGACGCCGTGATCCTCGAGCGCCCGGTGCACGATCGGCGCACCGTGCGCAGTTCGTCCGGGCATGCGGAGGAGCGCCTGGTCGTGCTGATGGACGTACGGCTGTGCGGGCGGAGGGCGTCGTCGGAGATCACCCTCACGAGCCGACCGGAGATGGTGTTCCGGATGCTCATCGGCCGCGAGGCGCTGCGGCAGGGCTTCATCGTCGACTCGGCGGCCTCGTACCTCGGCGGCAGACCCGAACGGGCGATCAGGCGGCGCAACCGCGAAGCCTGATCGGCGAGCAGCGCGGATGCGCGACCGCGGATCCTGAGCGGCGGATCCTGAGCGGCGGATCCTGAGCGGCGGACAGCCGCGGCGCGGCTACTTCCTGCAGAGGCAGAACAGGTGCCCGGCGGGGTCCAGGTAGACGACGAAGCCGCCCTCCCCTCCCGGCTGGTGCGCATGGCGGACGGCGCCGATGGAATCGGCGAACTCGAGCGCGTCGGGCAGGGATTCGACGTAGAAGTCCAGATGCCCCTGCTGCGGGACGGTGGCCTCGGGCCAGTCCGGCGCGACGTACTCCTCGACCTGCTGGAAGGAGATGCCGCCGGTGCCGCTGGCGGGGAGCACTTCGGCCCACCCCTCCGAGAGCACGACCCGCCAGCCGAGCAGTCGGCCGTAGAACTCGGCGAGCGCGGGCGCGTCGGGGCAGTCGAGGGTGAACATGTGGCGTGCGACGTCGATGGATCGGCTCATGCGGCCAGTGTATTCCGGGGCGCTCCACTCCGGTAGGGGCGGCCGGGGCGCTCGCGCCCCGGTGGATCCGTCGGCTCATTCCTTGAAGTCGTCGGGGTCGACGGTGTCGAGGAACCGGCGGAACTCCGCGAGCCGCTCCTCGTCCGCCGCATCGTCGTGCGGGGGCGGGCCTCCGGTGAGCGTGTCCTCGATCCCGGCTTCGGCGAGCACCTCGTCGGCGACGTGGATCGGGGCGCCCACCCGCGCGGCGAGCGCGATGGCGTCGGAGGGCCTGGCGTCGACCAGATGCTCGCCGTTCGATCCTTCGATGCGCACCGCGGCGTAGAAGGTGCCCTCGTCGATCCGGGTGACCTCCACGTGCAGGATCACCCCGTCGATCGCTTCGATGAGCGACCGCATGAGGTCGTGCGCGAAGGGGCGCGGCGTCGGCGATCCCTGCACGGCGGCGAGGATCGAGGTCGCCTCGAGCGGTCCGATCCAGATCGGCAGGATCTTCCCCTGCGCGGCCTCGCCGTCGATCGGCTTCAGGAGCAGGACGGGTTGCCCGATGGAGTCCAGCGCGACTCCGATGACCCGGACTTCGCTCATGGTGCATCCCTCCGCCCTGCGGCCTCGGCACGGCCGACGCCTTCCAGCCTATGCGCGAAACGCCGGCCGCCCACCGGTGATCCGGTCACGCATTCGGAATCCCGCGTTCGCGCCGCGTTCACATTCGGGCAACCCTCGCCGCGCACGCTGGCTCTGGGCGCTCGATTCCGTCCGACGGACCGGGCCCCGGGTCTCCCAGCACGTCCCCCTATTCGAGGAGCACACGCACAGATGTCCCAACTCAGGCACCACCCCCGACGGGTCCTCGCCTCGATCGCGGCGACGGCGACGGCATTCGGCGTCATCGCCGTGCCGGTCCAGGCCGCGGTCGCTGCAGTCGTCCCCGAGCCGATCGTCCATTCGGCCGACGGCGCCGAGCTCTCGCTCAGCCCGATCGGCACGTTCGAGACCGGCGTCTTCGACGAGTCGGCCGCGGAGATCGTGCAGGCGCACGGCGACCGTCTGTACGTGGTGAACGCTCAGGCCGGAAAGGTCGACGTGATCGACTACAGCGATCCGAGCGACATGACGAAGATCTACTCCATCGAATCCACGGGCGTCGCGAACTCGGTCGCGATCCGCGAGGATGGCCTCGGCATCATCGCCTTCGAGGCCACCGACAAGGTCGGGGCCGGTCACGTGGTGTTCTTCGATGCGAACGCGAAGAACAAGGCCAAGAAGCTCGGCGAGGTCGAGGTGGGCGCGCTCCCCGACAACGTCGCGATCACGGCCGACGGCACCTACGCGCTCACCGCGAACGAGGGCGAGCCCGCCGACGACTTCACCGTCGACCCCGAGGGCAGCATCAGCGTCATCGCGCTCCCCGCGACCGTCGCCGCCGCAGCGCAGGGCGACGTCGAGACCGCGGACTTCCACGCCTACGAGTCGGCCGCGAACGGCGGCACCAAGTCGCTGCCGGATGGCGTGCGCGTCTTCGGTCCGCAGCCCCACGGCGCCGATGACCTCCCGGTGAGCCGCAACCTCGAGCCCGAGTACATCGCGGTCGACGGCGGCACCGCATACGTCGCGCTGCAGGAGGCGAACGCCGTCGCCGTCGTCGACATCGCGGGCGCCGAGGTGACCGACATCTGGAGCCTCGGCCTCAAGGATCATGGCGATCCCGAGAACAAGCTCGATCCGAGCGACCGCGACCCGAACGGCAACCCGACCTTCAACCTGCGGAATTACGAGGGACTGTTCGGCGTCTACATGCCCGACGGCATCGTGTCGTTCGAAGCGGGCGGCGAGACCTACCTCGCCACCGCGAACGAGGGCGATGCGCGCGAGTGGGGCAGCTACGTCGAGCCGCTGCGCGCGAAGGATCTGGGCAAGTCCGGCGTCCCCCCGCTGTGCGCGGGCAGCCCGCTGACCGGCAAGCTCACCGACGCCGACCTCGGTCGCCTGAACATCTCGATCGCCGATGGCCTCAACGAGGCGGGCACCTGCTACGAGGAGCTCCACGCCTTCGGCGGACGCTCGTTCTCGATCTGGCAGACCGACGGCACGCAGGTGTTCGACTCGGGCTCGCAGTTCGAGGAGATCACGAACGCCGCGAACCCGAACTTCGTCAACTCGAATCACACCGAGAACAACAAAGAGGGTCGCAGCGACGACAAGGGCCCCGAGCCCGAGAACATGGCCGTCGGCAAGGTCGGCGACAAGACCTACGCCTTCATCGGCCTCGAGCGCGTCGGCGGCATCATGGTGTACGACATCAGCGATCCGGCGAACTCCGAGTTCGTGACGTACGTGAACAACCGCGATTTCAGCCAGGCGCCCGGCACCCCCGCCTCGGGCGACCAGGGCGCGGAAGGCGTCGCGTTCATCCCCGCTGAGAAGTCGGCCACGGGCCGCCCGCTCGTCGCCGTCGGCAACGAGGTCTCCGGCACGACCACGCTGTTCGAGGTCGACGATCTGAAGGCCGAGATCGACATCCTGACGATCAACGACTTCCACGGCCGCATCGACGCCTCGGGCCTCGGTGGCAACGGCGAGGTCGGTGCCGGTGGCCTCGCGGGCGCCGTCGACACGAAGCGCGCGGATAACCCGAACACGCTGTTCGTCTCGGCCGGCGACAACATCGGCGCGTCGACGTTCCCGTCGTTCATCAACGACGACACGCCGACGATCGACGCGCTCCGTGAGGCGGGTCTCGACCTGAGCGTCGTGGGCAACCACGAGTTCGATCGCGGCCTCGCCGACCTGAAGACCCGCGTGCTGAAGCGCTACGGCGGCAGCGAGTTCGGCCTCGGCGCCAACGTGTACTACAAGGGCACGCAGACCCCGGCGCTCGACGAGTACGCGGTGAAGACGATCGACGGCGTGCGGGTCGCGTTCATCGGCGTCGTCACCCGGCAGACCGCTGCGATGGTGACCCCCACCGGAGTCGCCGGCATCGACTTCGGTGACCAGGTCGTCGCGGCGAACCGCGTTGCGCAGGAGATCGAGGACGAGGATCTGGCCGACGTGACCGTGCTCCTCACGCACGACGGCTCGGCGGTCGACACCTGCTCGACCATCGCGACGGAGGACACCGACTTCGGAGAACTAGTTCGCGGCGCCTCCGCCGACATCGACGCGATCGTCTCGGCGCACACCCACCAGAAGTACGCGTGCGAGATCGCCGGCCCCGGCGGCGAGAACCGCCCGGTCATTCAGGCGCACCAGTACGGCACGACGCTGGGCCGGCTCTCGCTGACCTACGATCGGGCCACCGACACGATCGAGTCGATCACCGGCTCGCTCGAGGCGCTCGCCGAGAAGCCCGCCGGGAGCAGCAGCTTCGCGCAGAAGTACCCCGCGAACACGGCGGTGCAGACGATCGTCGACGCGGCGGTCGCCGAGGCGGACGTGAAGGGCGCCGTGCAGGTCGGCACGATCAGCGGCGATATCACGCGCGGCGGCACGGCCGGCAGCGACCGCGGCGTCGAGTCGACGGCCGGCAACACGGTGGCCGACATCTACCTGTGGGCGACGTCGAACGATGCGTACGCGGGCAAGAAGGCGCAGATCGGCATCATGAACCCGGGCGGTCTGCGTGCAGACATGCTCAAGGGCGCCGACGGCACGGTGACCTACCGGGCCGCCGCCGACGTGCAGCCGTTCGCCAACACGCTCGTGACGGTCGATCTGACCGGCGCGCAGCTGAAGAGCGTGCTCGAGGAGCAGTGGCAGCCCGAGGGCTGGTCGCGACCCAAGCTGCACCTCGGCATCTCCGAGGGCCTGAGCTACTACTACGACGAGGCGCGGGCCAAGGGCGATCGGATCATCCAGATCCGCTTCGCAGGCGAGAAGGTCGCCGATAGCGACGTGTTCACCGTGGTGACGAACTCGTTCGTCGCGGTCGGCGGCGACAACTTCTTCACCTTCCCCGAGGGCGCGAACCACACCGACACGGGCCAGGTCGACCTCGCGGCGACCGTCGAGTTCTTCGAAGCCCACGATGTCGTCGACCCGTCGCCGCTCGGCCGCGCGATCGCGGGTGAGCCGGAGCCCGAACCCGACCCGGAGCTCATCGACTCGACGGTTTTGGTGAAGGCCGCCAAGTCGTCGACGCGATACGGGCAGGCGAACTCCGCGACCGTCACGGTGAAGGCCGACGGCAAGGCCGCGTCCGGTGCGGTGCAGGTGAGTCTGAGCGGCAAGACCGTGGTCAAGAGCGCGAAGCTCTCGTCGACCGGTCGCGTCACGGTGAAGCTGCCGGCGAACACGAAGCCGGGCACTCGCACGCTGGCGGTGAAGTACCTCGGTACGGACGCGGTGGAGGCCGGTAAGGCCTCGACAAAGGTGAAGGTGTCGAAGGCGAAGCCGACGGTGACGGGGAAGCTCGCCAAGTCGTCGATCTCGCGCACGAAGAACGGGAAGGTCGCCGTCACGGTGAAGCTGCCCGGCGCGAGCGGCGTCTACGCGACCGGGAAGGTGCGCATCCTCGACGGCGGCAAGACACTGAAGACGGTGACGCTCAAGGCCGGACACAAGGGCAAGGTCTCGGTGACGCTGCCCAAACTGAAGAAGGGCACCCACAAGATCTCGGTCAAGGTGCTCGGCAGCAGCACGCTGAACTCCGTGACCTCGAAGCAGGTGAAGCTCCGGGTGAGCTAGCCCGAAGCCGCATCTCGCGAAGGATCGAGGGGGTCGAGCGCTTGGCGTTCGGCCCGCTCTTCATTCCTGCCGACCCGGCGCCGGTTCGCGCGCACCGGGGCCCCGGGCAACGGGGCCCGAAGCAACGGAGCCCGGACCGGCGACCGCCGATCCGGGCCCCTCAGGGGAGCACCTGCTCAGCCCATGAACTTGCGGAGGTCCGGATAGCCGGTGGTGTTCCAGGCCCCGTCGACGATGTGGTTCGTGCCCGACACGTACGAGGCGTCGTCGCTCGCGAGGTAGACGATCGACGAGGCGATCTCCTCGGGCTGCGCGGCGCGGTGCAGCGGGATCCGCTCGTCGAACGCGTCGCGCATGCCTTCGATGCCCAGCATGCCCGCGGTGAGCGGGGTGTCGACGAGGCCCGGCGAGACCGCGTTCACTCGGATCCCGTGGCCGCCGAGCTCGAGCGCCGCCTGGCGGGAGAGCATCGCCACCGCAGCCTTCGACGCCGTGTACCCGACGCCGAAATGCATCGGCACCTCGGAGTTGAGCGAGGCGACGTTGACGATCGCCCCGGCCTTGCCCTCCGCGATGAACTGCTTCGCAGCGAGGCGCGTGCCGTAGAAGGCGCTGTACAGGTTCAGCCGAACCGTGAAGTCCCAGTCCTCCGCGCTGATGTCGGTCAGCGTGCCGGGGCGCGAACCGCCTGCCACGTTGATGAACGCATCGAGCGTCCCGTGCTGAGCGACCGTCTCGGCGATCAGACCCGCGACGTCTTCCTCGTTCGTCACGTCGGTGACGCGACCGGTGACCGATGCGCCGAAGTTCTCGGGAACCGCCCCGATGAGGTCGGCGTTGATGTCGGCGACGACGACTTTCGCGCCTTCCTCGGCGAACTGGCGCGCCGCGGCGGCTCCGATGCCCGACACACCCCCGGTGACGATGACGACCTTGTCTGCAAACCGTTGCGACACGATATCTCCTTTCAGGAGCGCACGCTCCTTCGATTACGTCTCTCCAGCTTACCTCTATCTGACACATGTTGGATAGAGCTTGGTGCGCGGCTGCTGGCAATGGCAGACTGCAGTGGTGGATATCCGTCAGCAGCGAACACGAGCGCAACTCGCGGCGGCGATCGTCGAGCTCGCTTCCGTCCAGCCCTCGAGCAGCTTGACGGTATCGGCGGTCGCGCATGCCGCGGGTATCTCGCGCGACACGTTCTACCGCCATGCGACGAGCCCCTCGGCTCTGCTCGCCGCGGTGCTCGATGCCGAACTGGAGCATCTCCCGATGCCGGCCGAGGGCGGTGCGCGCGAGTTCGGCGACGCTGAACGCGAGCTGCTCGAGCACGTCGCCAAGCATGCCGAGATCTATCGGAACGCGCTGGTCCACGGAACTGACGACCACGTCCGCGACATCCTCGAGCTGCGCATCCACAGCGCGCTCACCGCGTATCTGCACGCGCACCCGCAGATTCTCCCGGCCGAGCTGGCCGGCGGGGATGAGCCGCTGAACACCGAGATCGCCATCGCGTACGCGGTCCACGGCACGGTGGGCGCGATCGAAGCCTGGCTGCGCTCCCCCGAGCTCGACACCGACGCGGCAGCGCGGGCCATCGTGGCCGCGTCGCCCTCGTGGTGGGTGCAGCCGTTGAGGTGAACCCTGGCCGTGCATTCAGCGCTCACCGCTCAGCACTCAGCGCCCGGCGCGAGGCTGCGCCTCAGCCTCTCGCTCGGAACTCATGCACGATTCAGCTGTCGCTTCGATGCACTATTCGACCGCATCGTGCATCAAAGCGACAGGCGAACCGCCATCAGGAGAGGTGAAAGGAACCGCACTGGCCGAGCGAGAAGCACGTGCCACCGCAGAATAAGAGAACCCCTGTTCTACCAGGGGTTTTCATGGCGGTGACGGTGATGTCCGGTTTCAGCACATCCTCGACACCCGTCTCCAGACATCATGGCCACCCCGCACGAACACGCCCACGCTCCAGCGCTCACGCGCAGACCCCCTCGCCACTCCTTCGGGAACGGCGAGGGGGCCTTCACGTATTTCCGGGCGGGACTAGTCGCGGAGCTTGTCCTTCGCCTCGTTCCGGGCCTTGACCGAGTCGCGTTCGGCCTCGGCGCGCTTCACCTCAGCATCGGCTTTGATCTCGTCGACCTTGTCCTTCGCCTTGTCGACACCGTCCTCGACCGCGCGGCCTACCTTCTTGGCGGCAGCCTCGGCGGTCTCTTTCGCGTCATCCAGAAATCCCATGATGGCTTCCTTTCGCTCGGGTGTCCCATTCTGCGTTGCCGGCCTGAGAGATCAAGGAATGTGGTCGAGAACCTACAAACCCCTGGCTTGCTACGGGCTCAGGAGAGTGAAGATCTTCGGCCTTGAGGTGACGGCCCAGAACAAGCCCCGCGTCTGACCCCGAGCCAAACGCCCCCCGCTCACTCTTCGGGGTTGAGCGGGGGCGCTTCTCATCTGTCTGGGGTTACTCGAAGCCTTCGTCTTCGAACAGCTTGATCATCTCGCCGTCACTGCGCTGAGAGATCTTCAGAACCACCCGCTTCTTGGGGAATCGCATCGCGAAGAAGTGCGACACACCACTGCCTCACTCGCGGTGGCCGCAGGCGCGAACGCGAAGGCCGTACAACGCATACTCGGGCACGCATCAGCCGCCATGACACTCGACACCTACCCAGACCTTTTTGACGACGATCTCGAAACCGTGGCGAAGGCCCTGAGCGAGGCCCGTGAGGCGGCAGGCTGAAAATAAATGTGGGCAAAAGCCCTCCCGCAAACAAAAAGAACCCCCGGACTTCCGCATGATTTCAACGGAGTTCGGGGGTTCTTGCTGGCGGTGACGGTGGGATTTGAACCCACGGTAGGGGTTACCTACACAACATTTCGAGTGTTGCACCTTCGGCCGCTCGGACACGTCACCGCGGAAAAGCTTACGCGATCCGGTCGTGATGCGCGAATCGAGGCCGGATCCCTGCGTCGGTCGCATCCGATCGCCGTCAGCCCCGCCATCGCCACCATCGCCATCCCGAGGTCAGCCGTCGAGGAGCTCCGGCAGCCGGTCCCGCGCGAACGCGAGCAGCTGCTCGCTCTTCGTCATGACGATGCCGTCCCACTCCCCCTGCGTCGTCGAGCTGTCGGCGAAGTCCGAAGGCGTCTTGAAGATCCGCAGCGGCACGCCGAGCCGGGCGCAGACCGCGGCGTAGGCGTAGCTCTCCATGTCGACGAGCGCAGCCCCGGACGCGGCGATCGCGACGCGCTGCGCGTCGTCCTGCACGAAGACGTCGCCGGTCGCGATGACCGCGGTCTCGGCGACGAGCTCGGCACCGAGAGGAACGGGCAGCTCGAGCCGTGGGGAGGGCAGCGAGTAGTCGTGCTGCACGGCCGACTCGATCTGGTAGACGGTGTCGAGTCGCGCCGCATCGGCGATAGCCCCCGCAGTGCCGAGCACCACGACGGCGTCGATCGGGCGGGCGCCCGCCGCTGCGAGCAGCGCGCGCGTCAGTTCGAGCGTCGCGTTGATCTTGCCGACCCCGGTCACGAGGTGCGGCACGCCCGCTTCGGCGAAGGCCGCAGCCTCGTCATCGTGCGCGAACACCAGCAGCGACGAACCGGTCATGCGGCGACTCCTTACCTCCGTGAGACGTGCACGGGTTCCCGTACTCGAAAAGTCGAGTCTAGCAATTCTGGAGAAACTGCAATATTATGAAAGGCTGAGCGCGCGATCTCCGATCCGTCGCCCCTTCCCGCATTGAGCATCGAGGCACTGCGCCGGGGCCGATCCGCTACTCCGAGACATCTCGCTCATCGGGTGCCGCACCATTGCGACGCACCCGTCGATCCCGCATGCGCATCGATCGCTGCGCGGGATCCGGCCCGCACCGGGCCTCCCGCGACAGACGCGGAGAAACAGGAGCATCCGAAATGAAGAACCGTACGAATCAAGCGAACACCCCCACGACCCGCGCAGCCACCGGGCTGGCCCCGGTACGCCTGCTGCGCACCCCGTACCACGAACTCGGCAGCATCGCCGAGACCACGCCCGAGGGCGCCCCGCGCGTTCCCGCATGGGCCGGCCACCGGTCGGTCTACCGTGCCGCCGGCCGTACTCTCTACCTCGTCGAGACCGACCGGCTCGCCGACGCGGCGCACGACCTCGACGAGCTGAGCCGCCGCGGCTGGCAGGTGC